>CABUHM010000044.1:0-9066 GCA_902491355.1 uncultured Eubacteriales bacterium | reverse complement strand
GCGAGACCGTGCAGAAGCGTCCCGACCTCCTGTAACGGCACGGTACTGCCATGAAAACCACTCACAACCGCCGCAGTGCAACACGCACGGGTGCCGCCATGATCGCGGCGACTGTGCTCTCCAAGGCGCTGGGCGTTCTGCGCACCGCACTGATCGCCGCACGGTTCGGTACGGGATCGGATGCCTCCGCCTATGCCGTGGCGGAAAAACTGCCCCTTTCCCTGTTTGAACTGCTCATCGGCGCGGCGGTCGCCGCATGCTTCATCCCCGCATATCAGCGTCTGCGCGCCGAGGATACCGACGCAGACCTGTCGGAGACGGGGAATGCGCCGTGCAAGCCCGACAGTGCGGCGGCACAGTTTGCCTCACGCTTCGGCGGAGCGGTCTTTTTGGGCGCACTGCCGCTGACCCTGCTCGGCATCCTGCTTGCGTCCCCGCTCGTCTCCCTGACGGCACCCGGTCTGACCGGGGAGGGCGCGGGCACGGCGATCGGTCTTTTGCGCATCCTGTTCTGGGCTGTCCTGCCGGCGGCGGGCACTGCCGTATACAGCGGACTGCTCCAGTCACACGGTTGTTTTCTTCTTCCTGCGGGTGTTTCGGTCATTTCCAACGCCGCAGTCATCGTATATTTATTTCTTTCCCGTGCCGACGGGACGGGCGGGAGCATTTTCGGACTGGCGGCGGTCAGCCTTGCCGCGTGGCTTCTGCAATTTCTCACCCTTGCCGTCCCCGCGCGCAGACGCGGACTCTCCCTGTTTGCGGGCGTTTTCGGAAGGCTCGGACGGCGCGGGCACATACCGCCCGATGCCATCGGCATCCTCGACCGTGCGAACACCGCCGACGCGGCGGCAAAAAGGACGCTCCGTACCGTCCTGCGCAACGCTCCCACTGTTCTGCTTTCGTCATGGCTGTTGCCGGGCGGCGCACTGTGCGGACTGTACTTTGCCTCGTCGGCATCGGCGGACGGCACCACGGTTTTCAACTATGCGCACGGCATATTTCTCATTGCGGCGGGCATCCTAACATACAGTGTGTGCAATTATCTGTTTCCCGCCCTCTCCGCACAGGCGGCACGCGACCGACACGCCATGGAAAACACGGTGCGGCGCGGCATGATCTGGCTTTTCACCCTCCCCCTGCCCGCCGCCGTGCTCCTGACCCTGCTTGCCCGACCCGCCGTAGCGGTGTTATATGAGCGCAGTGCGTTCACCGCGCAGGATACCGAGGCGGTCGCCGCCTGTCTGCGCATCATGGCGTGGGCGCTTCCGGCGTTTGCCGCAAACGAATTGGGTGCACGGATCGCCTATGCGCTCGGACGACCCCGACGCACCGCCTGTGCGGCGATAGCGGGATTGACGGTGCAGTGCATAGTCGGCGCGGTGTTCTCACTCATTTCGCCCCGCTCGGTGCGCGCCGCAGGCTTCGGCTGTGCCCTCGGCATCGCCGTGTCGGCATGTATTTTACTCATCACAACTGCGCACGATCTGCGCGGCGTATTTCAAAAACAGCTTGCACTTCCCCTGCTCGGCACGGCGGCGGGAGCGTGCATCGCAGGCGGCGCAGCGCACGGCGTTTTCGCGTGGGTGTCCGCCTGTATCCCGAACGGCGGTACCCTGTCTTGTCTGCTTGCCGTTCTGTGCGCCGGCGGGGCGGGGATCATAGCCTGTCTCGGATGGCTCATTGCCGTGCGGCATCTGCTTCCGGCGGCGGACGCGCTCCCGGGGATCGGCAGGAAAGGAGGTAACGTATGACCGATAAAAGACGAAACGGACGGTGGGCGAAATGGACGCGCACCTCTGTGATTTTGCATCTGCTCCGACGGATCGCGGACGCGGTGTTCGGCGCATCGGAGCATTCCCTGTCCGCGCACCTGCTCGGAGAAACGGGCGAGGGCGCGCCGCAGAAGGCGGGGCAGCCGGGCGTATTTGCATGGCTCTTTTCCAAGCTGTATCAGAACGTTATCCGTCCCGGGCAGTACCTGTTCATCCGCAATCTGGATCACGGTGCCTTCCGTCATGCCCTGGATGCCCTCACCGACAGACTGCTCTACGACAGTGTATCGGCATATTCCAACTTCTTCCTGTGCTTCGGCTTGTACGCCTCGGGCGCACTGCTCATTTCCCATTTTCTTCTGAATCGCGGTGAGCTGGCGGTGGCACAGCTCGTTCTGACCGTAACCGTGGTGCTTCTTGCCCTGCTGATGCGATCTGCGGGCGGCTCCATGGCGCAGAATCTGGCAAAGGGAAGGATCACGTCGTTCCTGATCTTCACGGTCATGGGCTTCCGCCGCGAACGGTTTGACGCAAATCCCGTCGGCACCTCCCATAACGGCATCGCCATTGTGACGGGCACACTTTTGGGGCTTCTGACCTTCTTCGTCCTGCCGTCCCGCGTGCTTTTGGGTCTATTGGTACTGCTCCTCTGCTGTGTGGTGTTCGCCATGCCCGAATTCGGCGTGGTGCTCCTGTTCTTTTTCATCCCGCTGGCATCCCTGCTTTCGGCGCCGTCCGTGAGTGCCGGTGCCGCCGTCGCTTATGTGATCTTTTGCTATCTGTGCAAGCTGATCCGCGGCAAGCGCTCCTTCGCCTTTCATACCATCGACGGCGCGGTGCTTCTGTTCGCGGCGTTCACCCTGCAAAGCGGCTTGGTCTCGGTGGGGCAGGAGGGCACGCGCGCGGGCATGCTCCAATGCTGTATGGTGTGCGGCTACTTCCTGTGCGCCAACCTCATGACCTCCCGTCCTGCGGTGCGGCGTGCCGTCGGGGCGCTGTCGTGCTCCCTGCTCGTTGTATCGGTTTACGGAATTTATCAGTATATCACGGGCGATATCAGCACCCTGTGGCTGGACACCGCCATGTTCGGCGACATTGCGGGGCGGGTGACCTCCCTGTTCGATAACCCCAACGTTTTGGGAGAATTTCTCATTCTCGGCATCTTCGCCGCGCTCGGTCTGCTTGCCGGCGACCGCAACCGTCCCACCCGCATCTTCACCACGGTCAGCCTGCTCTCGGGCATATTGTGCCTGGTGCTGACATGGTCGCGCGGGGCATGGCTCGGCACGCTGTGTGCATTTGTGATCTTTCTGTTCATGATGAGCCGCTATGCCGCCGCAGGGGTCGTGTGCTTCGGGCTGACCGCGCCTGCTTGGATCGCCCTTCTTCCCAAAAAGCTGGTGCGGCGCCTTCTGTCCATCGGCAACATTGCCGACCATTCCACCTCCACGCGCGTGGAAATATGGAACACCTCCACGCGGCTGATCCGCGATCATCTGCTCACAGGCATCGGCGCGGGCAGTGTAGGTTTCGGGCAGGCGTTCTCCCAATATGCCGCCGCGTCCCTCACGGGCGTGGAGCACAGTCACAGCCTGTATCTTCAGTTACTCATCATCCACGGCATTGCGGGTCTTGCGCTGTTTGTGTGGATCTTCGCTCTGCTCACCCGACGCTGTGTGGCGACGGCACGTCTGCCGCGGGAGCAGATGTCGGTGCGTCCCTGCGTGGGACTGTGCGTCGGACTGTACAGCGGGATCGCGGGCTTGCTCATCGGCGGCTTTTCCGATTACGTGTGGTACAATTACCGCATCTGCGCCATGATGTGGCTGGTTCTGGGACTTGCCGTGGCATGCGCGCGGCTGTCCGCACGGGAAGCGGAGGCATATGTGCCGGGACCCGTGGGCTTGTCCCGCGCGGCGATAACGCCCGCGCCCCGTCACACGGTGTGAACAGTGCCCTGTCTATTTTCCGCGCCGCCGTGCGCAGACTATCGCCCCTTTCCTGCGGCTCTCCCCGAAGCCGCATGTGCAAAATACCCCTATTCAATGACAACCGCCCTCGGCGGGAAACGGAGCTGAAGGTATGAAAAATGAAGCAACCGGAAAACGCGCGTATCATTTCAATCTCATCGATGCGATCCTGATCCTGATCGCCGTCGCCGTCATCGGCGCGCTCTTCTACATTTACCGGTCGGATCGTTTTGCCGTGGATCGCACCGAAAGCCGATCTGCCGATATCATATATGAGATTCAGGTAACGGACGCCCTCTCCGAATTCGGACGGCTGGTGCAGATCGGAAACACGGTGATCGACGCCGACTCGGGCGAAGCCATCGGCGAGGTGGCAAACGTGATATCCGAAAAGGTGGTGTACGAGGGACATGCGCCCGACGGCACCCCCGTGCAGACCGTGCGCGACGATCTGGTGAACATCACCGTCACCGTGCGGGCGAAAGCGACCGTGGCGGAAAACGGCACCTTTGCCGTGGGCAACGGACTGGAACTGCTCGTAGGCAAGAGCATTCACTTCCGCGTCCCCGATTACACGGCGACGGGAAGCTGTATTTCCTTAAAGGAGGCGACCGGCAATGGCTGAGAATCAAAAACCGAAATTCAACGTTCTGGATTTCATTATCATCATCGCGCTCGTCGCTCTGATCGCCGGCGGCGTGTGGCGGAGCGGTGTCATCGAGCAGTTGCGCATTCCCGAGGCAAACGACACCGTGGAGATCACCTTCCTGTGTCAGGGCGTGGCGGCGGGAAGCGACAAGGTGTTTGCCGTGGGCGATACCCTGTATTGCACCGACGACGGTCTGACCCTGGGCAGTGTCACCCTGACCGAAAGCGAGCCGACCCGTATCTACCGCGAGGACGCAGACGGCAATCTCACCGTATCCGAAAGCACCGAGACCGTGGAGCTTCGCTTCACCGTCAAGTGTACCGGACGGATCTCGGACGAGGGATTTCTGCTCGGCGGCACCCGCTATCTGGCGGCGGGTAGCACCGTTTCGGCGCACAATCAGACCGTTTCCATGGAAATGACGGCACTTTCGGTGCAAAAAAGCCGCTGATATGGGGCAAAATCACATCCGAAGCGTAAAAAAATGAAAAATCCCCTTGATTTTATTGCGTAGATTTGTTATAATGATGTAACAGAAGCGATTGTCCCCAAGTTTCGGGTAATTCCATAGACAGGAGCAACAGTTATGACTACAAAAGAAATTACGATATCCAACAGCGTCGGTCTTCACGCAAGACCCGCCACCTTCTTTATCCAAAAAGCAAACACCTATAAGAGTTCCATCTGGGTGGAAAAGGAAGACCGCCGTGTCAATGCCAAGAGCCTTTTGGGCGTGCTGTCCCTGGGCATTGTGAAGGGCATGACCATCACCATCATTGCAGACGGTCCGGACGAAAATCAGGCGATCGAGGGTCTGTGCGCCCTGGTGGACGCAGGCTTCGCAGAATAATCGCCGCGTTCCCGCAAGAGAGGCTTGCCGCGCCCGCGTGCGCAGACAGGTGAGCCGCATTGTGCAGTTCCGCCGCACCGATATGTCGTCGGCGACCCGACTTGTGCTGTGTTGCGTTGACTTGCTTTGTTTTGAGTTGCCTTGCCCCGCTTTGCCCCGCTTTGCACTGCTTTGCTTTGCGTTACCTTTGCATCATCGCACCTCGCGCAGTTTTCGACGGAGCTGTATCATCCCAACCCGCACTTGAACGGCAGACCGCGGTTTTCCGCAGTCTGCCGCTTTTTCACAGTGCACAGGCAGTGCCCGTGTCCCGACACAAAAGAGAAATGAGGTGGAAGCATGGAGGATCGGCGTCCGATCCTGTTGGAGAAAGCCAACGGGCTTCCTCTGTCGCCCGGCGTATATATCATGAAAAATCGGGCGGACAAAATCATTTACGTGGGGAAATCCAAGGTTCTGCGTCAGCGTGTGTCCCAGTATTTTCAAGACACCTACCACGATGTCAAGACCACCCGCATGGTTTCCTCGGTCTACGACTTCCAATATATGCTGTGCGACAGCGAAATGGAAGCGCTCACCCTGGAAAACCGTCTCATCAAGCTCCACAAGCCGAAATACAACATCCGGCTCAAGGATTCCAAAAGCTATCCCTATATCAAGCTGACCATGGCGGAGCCGTATCCGCGCATCGTGGTCACGCGGCGGCGGGACAATGACCGCGCGCGCTATTTCGGGCCGTATTCGGGTGCGGGCGTGGCATATGCCATTGTCAAGACCCTGCAACAGACCTTCCGTCTGCCGAGCTGTCGCAAGGAATTCCCGCGCGATATCGGCAAGGAGCGTCCCTGCCTGTATTATCGCATCGGGCAGTGCATGGGACCGTGCACCGGCAAGATCACGCCCGAGGACTACCGC
The DNA here is from genome assembly GCA_902491355.1 of uncultured Eubacteriales bacterium. GTDB lineage: Bacteria > Bacillota > Clostridia > Oscillospirales > CAG-272 > UMGS2055. The sequence goes on along the minus strand of CABUHM010000044.1, from coordinate 2,910 downwards.
GCGTGCTTCGGGGACATCACCGACTTTCTGCGCGGGAGCTTCCGCCGCGTCCGTCAGTCGCTGGAGGAACAGATGCTCTATGCCGCCGAGCACGAGCGCTACGAGGCGGCGGCGGTGTACCGCGACCGCATCCGCGCCTTGGAAAAGATCTGGGAGCGGCAGAAGGTGGTCGGTGCGCCCGACACCGAGCAGGATATCATTGCCCTGTATCAGGACGAGCTGTGCAGTTGCATTACGGTCTTTTACGTGCGCGACGGCGCCGTGACCGACAGCGAGAGCTTTCCCTTCCCCGCCGACACCATTATGGATCAGAGCGCATTCGTCAGCTTCCTGTGCGACCTGTACACCCATCGGGAGTATATCCCCCGCACGGTGCTCATCAGCGAGGAGCTGGACATAGAAAACCGAAGCGTGCTCGACCGTTTCCTTGCCGAACGCGCATCGTATCGGGTGGACGTCCACCGTCCGCAACGCGGTGAAAACCGCGCCATGTGCGCCATGGTCTACGAAAACGCACGGCAGTATGCCGCGCAGTACCGCGCCGAATCGGAAAAGGACAACCGCATTCTGGTGCGTCTGGCGGAATTGCTTGCATTGGAGGTCGTGCCCGAGCGCATCGAAGCATTCGATATCTCCAATATGGGCAACGACGCCATCACCGCAGGTCTTGTGGTGTGCGAAAATGCGAAGTTCAAAAAGAGCGACTATCGGGTATACTCCATCCGCGGTCTGGACGCGCCGGACGACTATGAATCCATGCGTCAGGCGGTGCGGCGTCGGCTCTCCCACCCCGAATTGACCTATCCCGACCTGTTTTTACTGGACGGCGGCAGAGGACATGTCGCCGCCATCCGCGCCCTGCTTGCGGAGCTTGGGATCGACATTCCGGTGTTCGGCATGGTCAAGGACCAGTATCACAAGACCCGCGCCCTCAGCTCGGACACGGGCGACATCAGCATTGCCCGCGATCAGGCGGTGTTCACCTTCATATATAAGCTCCAGGAGGAGGTTCACCGCTTCACGATTTCCCGCATGAGCAACACGCGGAGCCGCGCCATCCGTCATACGTCGCTGGAGCAGATCCCGGGCATCGGTCCCGCAAAGGCGGCGGAGCTTCTTCGCACCATGGGCACCCTCCGTGCCATCGGTGAGGCGACCGCCGAGGAGCTGCAACGGGTGAAGGGCATCTCCCAACGGGACGCAGAAGCCATTGTCGGGCATTTTCAAAAGAAAAATGGCTCATCACCGTCCGACCGTTCCCAAAATTAATCCCAAATCAGCATAAGAGAGGATCTCACTATGATGCGAATTATTACCGGCAGTGCCAGAGGCACCCGACTGGAAACGCCCGAGGGCACCGAGACCCGCCCCACGGCAGAGCGCGTGAAGGAGGCAGTGTTCTCCATGATCCAGTTCGATCTGGAGGGGAGACGCGTGCTCGATCTCTTCGGCGGCTCGGGTCAGCTCGGACTGGAGGCACTCAGCCGCGGCGCCGCCGTGTGCACCTTTGTGGATCAGAGCCGACAGGCGTCCGAGGTCATCAAGCGCAATGCGCAAAAGACCCACCTGTTCGACCGTTGCCGCATCCTGAATACCGATTGGAGCGCCTATGTACGCGGTCTGCGCGGCAAGGAGCGCTTCGACATCGTTTTTCTTGACCCGCCCTATGCCGCAGGGCTGGTTCAGCCCGCCCTCAAGCGGCTCATCGAAGCGGACGCCCTGGCGGACGGCGCGGTGATCGTCACCGAGCACGGCGACGACACAGCCCCCGAATTTCCCGGGCTTGCCGTGCGCCGTCATGCCCGCTACAGTCACGTGTATGTGACTGTTTACGATAAGCTCCCACAAGAGGAGATCACGGCTTCCGTCCCGTCAGCAGAGCCTGCGGAAGCGGCAGAACAGGAGTGATCGCCATGTCCGAAGTCAATGTGCTCACCGCCGTCGTCCCCGGCTCCTTTGATCCGGTCACCGTGGGGCATCTCGACCTCATTTTTCGCGCCGTGCGCCTGTTTGGCAGTGCCACCGTCCTGATCATGCAGAACCCGTACAAGGGACAGGGTTTTCTTCCCGTGGAAAAGCGCCTCGAAATGCTTCGCTTCGCTGTGCGGGAGCTTCCCGCCGTCAGTGTGGCGGCATATGACGGTCTGCTCGTCGACTACTGCGCCGCCCATCAAGGCGTTTTGGTGAAGGGCGCGCGCACCGCCTCCGATTTCGAGTATGAGGCATCCATGGCATCCATCAACCGTTCGTTTTCGGGCGTGGAGACCGTGATCCTTCCCGCCGATCCTTCCCTTTCCTTTATCTCCTCCACCATGGTGCGGGAGCTGATCCGTTACGGCAAGGATCCCTCTCCCTATCTTCCCGACGGTCTGTCCGCATTTTTGAAATAATAAACGGTCGCATCGGCGACGTATTCCCGAAATTCTGCCCCCGTAAAAACAAAAAGGCTGTAGCAATTCTTCACTGCTACAGCCTTTTTTGCTGTTTATGTGCCGATATCGGCGAAAAGGGACGACCGTTTCACCGATGCCCGTTTTTCCTCAATACAGATTTACTCGGCAAACACCCTCAATGCGGCGGATGGCATCCACGGACTGCGCGGGAATGTCCCCGCTGATCTCCACGATGGTGTAGGCATATTCCTTTTTGGAGCGGTTGAGCATGTTGGAAATGTTGACGCCCTGCTCTGCCAGTGCGGAAGAGATCTGCGACAGCGTGCTGGGAATGTTGTGGTGCAGTACGCAGATACGGTGCTCGCCCGAGTGCGGCATGGAGGCGCTGGGGAAATTGACTGAATTCTTGATGTTGCCGTTTTCCAGATACTCCCGCAGTTCACGCGCACACATCACGGCGCAGTTGTCCTCGCTCTCCGCGGTGGAAGCGCCGAGGTGCGGGATGGTGACCATGCCG
>CABUHM010000043.1:0-9080 GCA_902491355.1 uncultured Eubacteriales bacterium | reverse complement strand
ACGAGCCGATCTGCGCCATAATCACGATGAGCGCCACTTGACGCATGTAGGTGGATTTGCCCGCCATGTTCGGACCGGTGATGAGCGCCAGACGGTTATGTGCGGTATCTAAGGCGGTGTCGTTCGGCACAAAACAGCCGTCCTTCACCACCTGCTCCACCACGGGATGTCTGCCCTCGCGGATGGTCAGGGTCTCCGAGACCTCGACCTCGGGACACACGTAGCGGTTGCGCACCGCCACGTCGGCAAGCGCGTAAAACACGTCAAGCTGTGCCAACTGCTCTGCGGTGTGCAGGATGCGCTCCGACGCCTCGGACACCTGACGGCGGATATCGCAGAAAATATCGTATTCCAGTGCCGCCAACTTATCCTTTGCGCCCAGCACCGCGCTTTCCAGTTCATGCAGCTCGGGTGTGATGAAGCGCTCTCCGTTCACTAAGGTCTGCTTGCGGATATACCGCGGCGGCACCTGGGGCAGAAAGGATTTGGAGACCTCGATGTAGAAGCCGTAGACCCGATTGCGGGAGACCTTCAGGTTCTTGATGCCCGTTTCCTCCCGTTCTTTCGTCTCAATTTCCTTGATGTAGCGATCCGCGTCGTTTGCGATCTTGCGCAGGGTCTCCACGTCGTGGCTGTATGCCTCGGAGATCATGCCGCCCTCGCGGATGCTGAAGGGCTGATCGGGCAGAAGAGCGCGTTCGATCAGGTCGCAGATGTCGGTCAGCTCGTCCATGGAGTCGCGCAGGTCAGCCAACGCGCCGCTTCCCACGTCCGCCAGCAGTGCCTTGACCTCGGGTACCACAGAAAGGGTGGTGCACACGGCGCGCAGATCGCGCCCGTTCGCGGTGCCGTAAGCCACGCGCGTCATCAGGCGCTCCAGATCGAGCACGTCGCGCATCTTTTCGCCCAGCTCCTCGCGCAGGATGTAATTGTCGTACAGGGTGCGCACGGCATCCTGACGGCGCTGAATGGACGGCACATGCATCAGGGGCATTTCCAGCCACTTCCGCAACAGGCGCGCGCCCATGGCGGAGCGGGTCTTGTCCAGAACCCACAGCAGGGAACCGCGTCGCTCCTTCTGCCGCATGGTCTCGCACAGCTCTAAATTCCGACGGGTGTTGTGGTCGAGGTACAGGAACTGCTCGCTTTCGTAAACCTTAAGGTGTGTGATGTGCGTGCTGTCGGTTTTCTGCATTTCGCACACATAGGAAAGAAGCGCGCCCACGGCGGAGAGTAGGGCGGGATCCTCCAGACCCAGCTCCTCGGGCGTTTGGTCGGGGAAGGCATCGCGGACGCGCCGCGCCGCCTCGGTGGGGTCAAAGTATTGGGTCTTGCCCTCGTTGATCATGCCGTTGTTCTGCTCGAAATAGGTGATGACGGACGGGATGTCCGCTCCCTTGGCATCGGTGAGCAGCTCGCGCGGGGCAAAGGTCGCCAGCTCGTTGAGCACGCGCTCCTGCACGTTGTCGCCGCAGATGGAGGTGGCACTGATATCGCCTGTGGAAACGTCGGCAAAGCAGACGGCGGCGCGGTCGTCGGAGAAGTGGATGACGCACAGATAGTTGTTGCTGTCCTCCTCCAGACAGCTTCCCTCGATCACGGTGCCGGGCGTGATGATCCGAACGACCTCACGCTTGACCAGTCCCTTTGCGGTGGCGGGATTTTCGGTCTGTTCGCACACCACGACCTTAAAGCCCCGTCGGATCAGACGTGCGATGTAGCCGTCCGCCGCGTGGTAGGGGATGCCGCACATGGGCGCGCGCTCGGGCTCGCCGCAGTCCTTGCCCGTTAAGGTCAGGTTCAGCTCCCGCGATACCAGCTTGGCATCGTCGTAGAACATTTCGTAAAAGTCGCCCAACCGAAAGAACAGGATGGCGTCCATGTGACAGGACTTGATCTCCGTATATTGCTGCATCAGGGTCTTTTTCTCTTTGCCCTGAGCCTTTTCCTTTTTCACGGGTTCTGTTTCCATGTCCGTACCTCGTTTATGCTTGCCGCGCCGCAGGATGGTGCACTGCGCGGCTTTCCGTTATTGCTTTTCGTCCGATGCCGCGGCGGCGCCGCATCCCGCGCAGGACGCACAGCCGCCCGAGGAGCACGAGCGCTTGCCTGAGACGGCAAACTGAATCTCGTCGTTCACGGCATTCATCAGATCGCGCACGGCGGTCTGTGCCTCCATATACTCGGCGTAGACGGGGTGCGCGGCGATCTCGCTGTACAGCTCCTCCATGCGGCGCTTGATGGCGACGCCCAATTCGGGGTCGCTGTTTTCCGAATCCGCCTTTTCGTTGACGTAATATTCGGTGATCAGCGCCTGCAATTCGGAGCAGTCGCGATAAGCCGCCTCCGCCTCCTGCATGCGCTTCATGTCGTCGCAGGTGCGGATCACGGTGCCCAGCTTGCGTGCAAATTCAAGAATGACTTCTTTCTTTTCGGGATTCATGTTGTTATCTTAACCTCCTGCCGCCGATGCGGCAAATCAGCTTGTCTTTTGCGGGTCAGTTGTCGGACGGCACTGTCTCGCCCAGCAGTGCGTAGGTGTCCGCATGGGTCACGCGGACGCGTGTGACCGTGCCGATGAGCGCGTCGTCTCCCTCAAAATGCACCAGACGGTTTCCCTCGGTGCGTCCTGTGAGACGGCTTTGGTCGGTCTTGGAGCGTCCCTCCACCAGAACCGATACGATTTTGCCCACATAGGTCTCGTTGCATGCGCGGGAAATTTCGGTCTGCGTTGCAAGCAGTCGGGCAAAGCGCTCCTTTTTCACCGACGGCGGGACCTGATTTTCCATGGAAGCCGCGGGCGTGTTGCGTCGGGGCGAATACTGGAAGGAATAGATATTGTCGTACCGCACCCGTCGGAGCATGGCAAGCGTACCCGCAAAGTCCTCCTCGGTCTCGCCCGGGAAGCCCACGATGATGTCGGTGGTGATGGCGATGCCGGGCACCTTCTCGCGCAGATAATCCACGGTCTCCAGATATTTTTCCGTGGTATAGCGGCGGTTCATGGCGGCAAGAATGCGGTCACTGCCCGATTGCAGGGGCAGATGGAACTGCCGCGCGATCTTCGGGTTGCGGGCAATGGTGTCGATGAGCTTGCGGGAGGCATCCTTGGGATGACTGGTCATAAAGCGGACGGTGAAATCGCCCGAAACGCGGCAGACCCGCTCCAGAAGATCGGCAAAGTCGCAGTCGAAATCCGCGTCCCTTCCGTAGGAGTTTACGTTCTGCCCGAGCAGGGTGATCTCACGGTAGCCGTCGCGCACGAGCTGTTCGACCTCGGACAGAATATCCTCGGGACGTCGGCTCCGCTCTCTGCCGCGCACATAGGGGACGATGCAGTAGGTGCAGAAGTTGTTACAGCCGTACATGATGCTTACCCATGCCTGAAAGGTGCTCTCTCTGCGGACGGGCAGACCCTCGGCAATATTGCCGTCCCCTTCGTTGAGGTAAAAATGCCTGCCGTTGCGGGACAGCGCCTCCGCCAGAATTTCGGGAAAGCGGTACAGATGCTCTGTGCCGAAGAGGAAGTCCACATACGGATATTTATACTTGACGTCGTCGCGGCGATGCTCCTGGGACACCATGCACCCGCACATGCCGATGAGCAGGGAGGGCTTCTTTTCCTTGAGATGCTTGAACTGCCCCGTGACGGAGAGGGTCTTTAGTTCCGCGTGCTCGCGGATGGCGCATGTGTTGACCAGGATCAGATCCGCCTGCGACGGATCGTCCGATACGGTATAGCCCATGCGCTGTGCCATGCCCGCAAGGCGTTCGCTGTCCGCCTCATTCTGCTGACAGCCGAAGGTCTGGATATAAAAGACGGGCGCATTTCCCGCAAGGCTCAGCGCCACCTGATCCATTACGGCGTTCTGACGTGCGATTTCCTGCTCGGAAACGGTGATCTGTTTCATGTGGAATCCTCTTGTTTTCTCTTTGACCGGCGAAATATTATCCAATAAATTATAGCAAATATCTTTCCTCTTTACAAGGGCTTTTGACAATTTTTTACGTTTTTGCGCAAATCCTCGGCGCAAATTGCACGCGCCGTGCAAAACGGGACGCAAAAAATCCGAGATCCTGCGGCAAAAATCCCGTCCGATGTCATATTTACCCGCCGACGGGACAAAATAAAAACGCCGCGCTTTCAAAAAAGGCGGCATCCGAACCCAACGGTTCCCGATATTCACTTATGCATTTGGGGGACTGTGCGCGCACTGCGGCTTACAGTCCGGTGCTTTCCAGATAATGAACGGCGTCTGCCGGCGTTTTGAGCTGTTCGATGTCCTCGTCGGGTACGGTCACTCCGGTCGCTTCCTCCAAAGACATGAGCATTTCCACAACATCAAGGGAGCTGGCGCCCAATTCATCCATAATGGCGGCATCCTCCGAAATATCCGATTCACTGATATGCAATTGATCTGCAATGATCTGCTTAACAACGTCCATTAGTAGTTCTGCGGTCATAACGAACTCCTCCTTCTTTCTTTCGCAACGGGCACTATTTTACAACATCTTTTCCCGTTTTGCAAGCCCCTTTTCGCCTTTTTTTGAAAAATACGCAAATTGGACAGTTTATAAAAAAGTGCTTGACATTCTTTTGGCAATTCGGTATAATAAATTGTTAAATGAGCGAAGGGAGCCGCAGACCATGCATATCAATACGGGAACCATCTACAGAAAAACCGGGAAACTCCTGTGGACCCGCCTGCTGACAGGGCTTTTACTGGTGGGAAGCGCGGGAATTCTGCTCGGCGCTTTCATGCTGGTGGGCGTACTTGCAAATCGGTTCGACATTAAATTTCTTCTGTTTTTGGCATGGATACCCGCCGCCGTTCTGGACATTACGATCCTTCGGCACTTCTTTTCCTATCGGATCAGCGCAGGATATGCCGCCGTGGTGCAGAATGTGCTTGCCACCGGCAGAGCGCCCGACAATGCCGTGGATACCTCGGCGCGGGTGGTCAATGCCCGCTTTGAAAATCCCGCGGCATATGCCGAATACGATAAATCGGTGAAGAATTCTCTGCGTGAGATCTTAAAGTCCATTTCCTTCCGCAGGAAGCGGCGCGACGGTCGTCCGATTTCCCAATATGCCGAAGTTTTCGACAGGCTGTGCGTGATGTGGCTTCATGTGCAGATCCGCTATTGCGTCCTCGCCTACACCTTCTACCGTTACGATCAGGACGTGTTCACCAGTGCGGCGGACGGCGTTGCCATATACTATTGCAATTACCGCAAACTCCAACAGCCCGCGCGCACCTTCGTGTTCACCAACATTGCAGTGCTCGCCGCGGGGACGGCGTTGTTCTCCGTTCCGATCTGCGCGCTTTTCGGGGTGTTCGACTGGAGCATGATGCTTGCCGTGCTCTGCGCCTTCGGCGTGGCGTGGGCGATTAAATTCGCATTTATCGACAGTTACCTTTATATCGGTTTGATGCGGAGCTTCCGCGCCGCAGTGGACGCGACCCCCATTCCGGCGGGACTGTACGCATGGCTGTCCGAGCGTTCGCACGCATATGCCGTCCTGTATCGGCGCGGCAGAAAGAAGGCGGCGGAGAGCAATTACATGGATGTGCTGTACGGGAGTGAGGAAATGCCCGCCGTTCACCTTCCCGGCTTCGACGATGAGGTACCCCCACAGGGCGTCGGGGCATCGGGAGCTTCCCGCTATGCATCCTCCTCCACCACCGCACAGCTCAAGCGCGTGGAGAGCAGAGGAAAGAACCCGTATGCGCAGTATGAGCTTTCCCTTCCGCAGACAGGAAAGCCCGTTTACTGTATGAAATGCGGCTCCAAAAATTATCCCGGCGCACGCGTATGCACCAATTGCGGCAGGGAGCTTAATTCGTAATCCATTAGAACAGGAGAGATAGATTTATGGCAGTATTTGTTACAGGCGGCGCCGGCTATATCGGCAGTCACACATGCATCGCGCTGATGGAGGCGGGATACGACGTGGTTGTTATGGATAATTTCGATAACAGCCATCCGGAGGCAATTTCCCGTGTGGAGAGCATCACGCAGAAAAAGGTTCGGCTCTATCAGGACGACGTGCGCAACGAGGAAGCGCTGAGAAAGGTCTTTTCGGAGAACCGTATTGACGCGGTGATCCACTTTGCAGGGCTGAAATCGGTGAATGAATCGGTCAGTCAGCCCGTCCGGTATTACGACAACAACCTGATCAGCACCATCCGCCTCCTGGAGGTCATGGAGGAATTCGGCGTCCGACGCTTCGTGTTCAGCTCGTCTGCCACCGTGTACGGTATGCAAAAGGAAATGCCCGTGGCGGAGGATCGCAGTCTCGGCGCGATCAACCCTTACGGCAGAACCAAGCTCTTCATCGAGGAGATTCTGCGTGACGTCGCCCATGCCAACCCTTCCTGGCACATTGCTCTGCTTCGCTATTTCAACCCCATCGGTGCGCATGAAAGCGGACTGATCGGCGAGGACCCGCAGGGCATCCCCAATAACCTCATGCCGTATATCTCTCGGGTCGCCGTGGGCAAACTGCCGCGCCTTACGGTTTACGGAAACGATTACAATACGCCGGACGGCACCGGCGTCCGCGACTATATCCACGTCGTTGATCTGGCTCTGGGTCATGTCAAGGCGGTGGAGTGGACCTTTGCCCATGCAGGATGCGAGCCGTTCAACCTCGGGACGGGACGCGGTGTCTCGGTTCTGGAGCTGATCAATGCCTTTGAACGGGCAACCGGCGCTCATGTGCCGTATGTGATCGGACCCCGCCGTGCAGGCGACCCCGATATGCTGTATTCCGATCCCACCCGCGCCAAAAACGAGCTGGATTGGGTCGCGACCCGTACCGTGGAACAGATGTGCGCCGACTCCTGGCGTTGGCAGAGCAAAAACCCAAACGGGTATCAGGAGTAATTGAAAAAATAATGACGGGGAGGGCGCCTGTTCCGCAGACGTCCCTCCCTTGACTGTTATGATGTTTTCTCTTGAATTGTATTTTGCAGAGACGGAAGGGAACGGCGGCACGGAACGGATGCCGCGCGAACTGCGTTTCGGAAAGGAGAGGCTTCATGAGCGGAGACGGACAACTGCATGCAAATCACCGACAAAGACTGAGAAACCGCTTTTTGAAAGAGGGTCTTGACCATTTTGAGAAGCATAACGTGCTTGAGCTTTTGCTCTTTTTCTGCATTCCGCGTGTCGATACCAACGAGCTTGCACACAGACTTCTGCAACGGTTCGGCTCCATCACGAACGTGCTGACCGCATCCCGCGAGGAATTGTGCTCGGTGGACGGTGTGGGCGAAAATACCGCGCTTTTTCTCCGTCTTTTGGGAGAGTTGCGCGTCGTGATGCTCAATGAAACCGCAGAGGAACGCATCACGCTGGGAGATACCGCCCGCATCGAGGAATATCTTGTGGAGATCTATACCGGATTGCGCGAGGAGACCGTGTTCGTTCTGTATTTCAACGCAAAGGAGCAATTGATCTGCGCCGAAAAGCTGTTCACCGGATCGGTGTCGTCCTGCGTCATGCGCAAACGGCAGATCGTGGAAAAGGGTCTTTCGGTGGGCGCGTCCTTCTTTATTCTGGCGCATAACCACCCCAACGGTATCGCCGCACCGTCCGACGAGGACATGCGGGTGACACGTTCCATGTCGCACCTGTTCTGCGAGCTGGAAATGCCCTTGGCGGATCATTACATCGTGGGCGACGGCAAGGCTTGCTCTCTGCGCGCATGGAGGCAGGACACGCAAACCTGATTTCGGCAGAAAAAAGACAAATTATATAACAACACCGCATGCCCCTCCCATCGAGGTCGCATGCGGTGTTGTTTTTGCGTCGGGCGCTTTCGGATATTGGTAATGCCTTAAAATGCACCGCCGCGGCGGCGTCCGAAGAGGCGGCGGAGGATGCCCACGGGGATTACGGTGAGTGCGGGCAATAGGACGGCGCGCCATTCGGTCACGGTGAGGGGCACACAGCGGAAAACCGAGAAGCCGAAGCACACCAGTCCCATCTGCACTGCCGCCGCAAGGAGCAGAACGGGCAGGAAGCTACGGTTGGCAAACAGTCCGGACAGCAGATTCCGTCTGCCCGCGCGTGCGTTGAAGGCGTTGAGCAGTCCCGCAAGGACGAACAGAGTGAAAAAGCCGGTGAGGAAGCAAAGCTCCCCGGGGAGCGCGCGGAAGGAAGCGTGTACGCGCGGCGAGGTCAAAAACCACACGCACAGTCCGACGGTGTACAGTCCCGTCCACAAAATGGAGAGCGTCATGGGGGCGCACAGAACCGGCTCGGTGCGTCGGAGCGGCGGGTCGTGCAGATATTCCTCGCGCGGCGCTTCGCCCGCAAACGCCAGTCCGGCAAGGGTATCCATGATCAGATTGATCCACAGCATCTGAATGACCGTGATGGGGGTATCGATCCCCAAAAACGAGCCTGCGACCGACACGCCGACGGCGCACAGGTTCATGGTGAGCTGAAAGACCAGAAATTTACGGATGGAGCGGAACACCGTGCGTCCGTACAGGACGGCGCGGACGATGGAAGCGATATTATCGTCGCGGATGCAGATGTCCCCCGCCTCCTTTGCCGCCTCTGTTCCGCTTCCCATGGCAAAGCCGACGTCGGCGGCGCGCAGAGCGGGTGCATCGTTCACGCCGTCTCCGGTCATTGCCGCCACCAGATCGCATTTCTGCGCCGCGCGCACCAGTCGGCTCTTATCGGACGGCAGGGCGCGGGACACCACGCGGAGCTTCGGCAGTGCCGCAGTCAGCTCGTCGTCGGACATGGCGGAAAGCTGTGCGCCGGTGTACACGGCGTTTCGGTCTGCGGGCTTTAAGATGCCGCATTCCCGCGCGATGGCGGTGGCGGTGTCGGGAGAATCGCCCGTGATCATGACCACCTGCACGCCTGCCCCCTGCAAATGGGAGACCGAGCGTGCGGCGCTTTGACGCAGACTGTCCCGAATGACGGCAAGCCCCACAAAGGTCAGATTGCGCAGAGGGATGCCGGGGGCGGGCGCACGGTCGGACACCGCGATGGCAATGACGCGGTATGCCTGCTCGCCCAGTGCCTTGATCCGCGCGCGCAGAGGCTCGGGG
>CABUHM010000042.1:0-9312 GCA_902491355.1 uncultured Eubacteriales bacterium | reverse complement strand
AACTATAACCCATGAGACCATATCCTTCATATCATTTTATTCACTTGTCCAATATGTATTGTAGTCCTACAGTGGTTTTCGCAGGCCCGGAAAGATTCTCCTTCCCTTCCTCATCGTATTGTGATATTATTATATGAACAATTTGTGAAGGAGATGTAGCCGTGCAAAAGCGAATATCCTCTTTTATTCTGGCATTCCTAATGATCCTGACTTTGCTTCCCCCTGCGGCAAGCGCTGCCGACAAGGCGGAACTGAAAGTCCAATTTTCCGGTCAGGATACCCTGTCGGACAATTTCAATTTTTTTGTATTTAATCACGTGGCGGCCAAATTCTGCCTTGTTTACAGCGATAACAGGCAGGAACCCGTCAGCCCGGACGATCTGATATTCCCGGATTTTGTCAAGTTCGAGGGTTCCTTCGATGGCGACATGTGCTACCTGTCCATGCAGCACACCGGCGAAGGTGTGATCACCTATGAGAAGGATGGAACGACCTATACGATGCCGGTCACTGTCGTCCTTCCCAGTCTTGGGGCCTACTCCTCATCGGAGTTCACCGAAGAGAATCTTATCGAATCGTTCACGCTGACCGATTCCAACTCAGAGTTTTATCTCGCAATCAAACCGGAGATGGCTGATCAGGGCTTTCAAATAACGGATGTTGTCGCTGAACCCGACTCTGATGTCCATAATCCGAGCATCGCGACGGTAGCGGACGTTTCTGTGTGCGATGGCGGCCGCTATGCGGCTGTCAAAATCACAGAACCGACCGCCAGTGGCAATTACCTCGTGCAAATCACGGTATCCACTCCTGACCCTTCTCGCAAAGACAGATGGGCCTTCAGCATATTCATTGCAAATGACCTCCCCAGCCTCTATTACTGCCACGCATCAAATCGTCAAGGTAAGTGGGAGCTTGATCCTGCCCACGCGACGAACACTCTTCAGTTTCGTATGGACTCCAATCATTTCGGTGCCTTCTTCTATGGCAGCGGAAGTGCTGTCAAAGAAGGAAAGGCCGAGCTTGTTTCCGCCGATACATTGTCATTTCCCGCGTATCTGGATGTCACGAACGCGGAGACCTTTGGCTGCGACATTCCCGGTGTCGTCTGCATTCAGGCCACGCGCTTTGGAGAGCAGGACGAATACGCTAATATCTCCTATGAGCGTGATGGTAGCACCTTTACGATTTCCGCCGAGACAGTACTTCCGACTGTTGGGTTTTATACCGAACCGGCGGCAAGCAAAAGTGCTCTCATTTACAGCGGCAACAGTTTTACCATGACTGAGGAAGATCGCACGGTCTACCTGTGTGTGGATCGCCCTGATCGCTATCGGATCGTCGGCATCAACAGATGGGAGAACGCCAGCGATGAAAAGCTGTTCGATATAACAGAGGGCAACACCGGTGATGAATATCTTGCGTTTACCTTAAAGGATGGCGAAAGCGTTCCCAGCCATGAGTGCCTTCTCTTTGCAGAGCTTCAGGACAAGCGAAGCGGCAATTCCTGGTCCGATGGAGCATCTCTCTTCCTCAAAAGCGATATCCCGTCGCTGATGTACCGTCAGGTAGGGCGGGATAACATGTGGGACGGATTCTATGTTCCGGAGGATGCTCCGCTCAGAGGTTCAATGTTTCCTCTTTCCTACCACGACTCCGCCCCCTATGCTTTCTACTATGGAACGGAAGAAAACTACGTTCCCGTATCGGCTGATCAACTAAGCTCCCAAAACGGATCTGTCAGCATCCTCGAAGGCAACGGCGCAATACTGATCGCAGGCCTTGTTTTTGAAGGTGAAGATACGATCATCTACACCAACGGCGACATCTCTGCAAAAATGCACGTCAGCATCCAAGCGCCCTACATTGGTCTTTACAGCAGTGAGAAGGCCAGCGCCGAGACTTATCTGGGCAGCGAAGTCAGCATGGGCAGTGCAAACGACGCTTTTTACGTTATCAAGAACGGCGGCCCCACCGGAAAAGTCACGAAGATCCTGCACAGCAACGATCCTCGTGACAGAAGCGGCGATTTCGAGATCTCTTTCTCGAAAGATGGCAGCTGGGCAAGGTTTGCTCCCAAAGCCGGTATCCTCCCGCAGGGCGGTAAATATGAGATCTTCTTTTCCGATGGCTCCGGAAAAAGCTTCACGATCAATCGCACTGACCTCCCCGCGCTTGACACGCCGTCAGCGCTTGAGTGGCACAAGTTTTATTTTCACGTCGAAACCTCCACCGGCGAGCAGCCGTTCGTTGAGCGCATGGGCGCGATGAGCTTCAAGACAGGCGCACTGCTGCAAAATGACTTCTCAGTAGAGATCTATTCTGCCGCAAATTCCTATGCCGTCCCGCTCATAACGGAGCACACACAGTTTGGATCCATGAAACACATTGAGCATCTCACCGTGCCGACTTTTATTTACAGTGATCTCCCAAGCGGCACCTACAAATTCCGCGTCCGTTTCAATGGTGACGGCACAAATTACCGCAGCAGCGAATGGAGCGAATTTTCCGAAGCATGGACATACACACGTCCGTCGCAGCGCCTGGCCGCCCCGGATCCCGCATTCTTCGCCTGGGTAAAGCAGAACGACCACTATGCCTCTACATGGAAACCTCTGGATGACGAGGCTGCCGGATACTATCAGGTTCTCTGGTACGTTGAAAAGCAGGGGCATATGGGGCTAACCGCCGCACACGGTGATATCCCTCTCCATGTTGCTGACGAGCAGAGCGGGATGATCGTTTCGGAGATAGACGATTCGGTTCTGTTTCAGAACGGAAACGCCCAAGAGCTTTACTTCCGCGTTCGTGCGATCCCGTATGACATTACAAAATACCGCATCAGCAAAAGTTCTGATTTCAGTGAACCCTTTGACCTTAATAAAGTCACGGTTTCCGTAAATGACAAGCTCGACAGCATCATCAAAGATGCCGGATCGTCCGACGCCCTTGATACCATCAAAAACGTTCAGGAAGTCCTGAAAAATGACACCGCGGATCTTCATACGGCTATGGCCGCCGACCTTGCAAACTCCGGTGGTCCGTCGAGCGGCACGCTCGAAAAAATAGAGCAGCTTGAAGAGGCTGTGTCCGAAAAGGTTGAAAAGAAGATCGAAGCGGACGCTTCTGCCCCACAGGAGATCCGGGATATTGCCGACGATATCACCATGACCGGCGCGACACTCAATGTTGCCCCCACGGGCAACGAGACTGATGGAAAGCCGTCCGTCACACTCGAGCTTGCCAAGCCGAAAGAGGGCATCGTCATTGACGCTCAGCAGCACAACGCTGTTCAGTTCTCCATGAAGCTCAGCGGTGCGGTGGGCAACGATGAAGGTAGTGAGGGGCAGCAGCTCATCGTTCCGATCGTGATCCGTATGCCGGTCCCCGAGCGCATCAACCCCAGCTTCCTCGTGATCCTGCACAAGCATTCGGACGGAAGCATTGAACAGATCCGCCCGAGCATTTTCTTCGATGAAGCAGCCGGTCGCAGCTATGCGCTGTTCGTCGTCAGCAGTTTTAGCGATTTTGCCTTTGTTGAGTATAACTTTGGTTTTGCGTCCAACGCCGTCACAAAATACACCAACAGTGCTGCCTTCACCATGGCGGCAACGGGCAATGCGAATGGCAGCAAGGTCACCTATACAAGCAGCGACCCGGCAGTTGCCGAGGTCAATGCGGAAACCGGCCTTGTGACGATCCGTAAGGCGGGCAAAACGACCATCACCGCAACCGCATCGGCAACCGAAATTTACCCCGAGGCACAGGCCAGCTATGAGCTCACCGTGAAAGCCGCTCCGTCGCACACCTCCAATACAGCGCCGGTGGTCAAGCCCGGTACCGATGACTCAGCTGATGCCGCCACGGAAAAGCTGTTCTCTGATGTTCCAAAGCGTTCCGCCTATTTTAAGGCCATCAAGTGGGCAGTCGAGAGCGGCATCACCAACGGTACGGGTGACGGAATGACCTTCTCGCCCGACGAACCCTGCACCCGTGCGCAGATGGCAATGTTCCTGTGGCGTGCCGCCAAGACTCCCGAGCCGAAAACGCTCAGCAGCTTTACGGATGTCTCTGCAAATGCCTACTATGCCAAAGCGGTCGCGTGGGCCGTCGAAAACGGCATCACCAACGGTACAGAAAACGGAAGCACTTTCTCGCCCAACGAACCCTGCACCCGTGCGCAGATGGTGGTGTTCCTCTGCCGCCTTGCAAACGGAGCACCGAAGGGCAGCCGGATGGCATTCACCGATGTGAATGAGCATGCTTATTATGTGAATGCTGTTCTCTGGGCGGTCGAAGCCGGCATTACAAACGGCACCGGAAACGGAACGACCTTCTCGCCCAACGAGCCCTGCACTCGCGCGCAGATGGTGACCTTCCTCTACCGTTATTTCGTAAAGTAAATCTGCTGCGACCTCATCAATTTCAACCGCTCCCAATACCGGATATTTTCCAATTTATCAGCTCAGGTAACTCGATGCTACTCCATATCATTTGATAGTAGAATCGTGAATTCCTGAAGAAATTGCTCATACAATGTCTGAAAGAGGTTCCGCCTTCGGCGGAACCTCTTTCTTTCACCCTTAGTGCTGCCCTGCCGTTTGGGGAAACGCTCAATCCCTCCTAAAAAGCGGGGTCATGGGAGCTCCGTAACAGCACGATTGGCATCTATCTGCGGTGCAGATAGATGCCTTTCGTATAACGAAATATTTACTATTGTTTGTGCAGCTTCTCTGCGTGAACACAGGCAACATAGTGTCCGGGGCTGACCTCCCGAAACAGAGGATCGGCAGCCATGCACTCTCCCGTGCAATGCTCGCAGCGAGAGGCAAAGCGGCATCCCGGTTTGACATTGATCGGGCTGGAGACCTCACCCTTAATAAGCTTCAGTGGCTTATTCCGCATAGAGATATCCGGTCTGGGGATCGCTGCCAGCAGTGCATCCGTGTAAGGATGCATCGGGTGCTTAAAGAGTTCGTCCGAGTCGCACAACTCCACGCATTGCCCCAAATACATGACCATGATCTTATCCGAAATATGCTTTACCACAGAAAGGTCATGCGTAACGAACATATAGGCGAGATCCATCTGCTCCTGCAGATCCATTAACAGGTTCAGGATCTGCGCTTGAATGGAAACGTCCAACGCCGATACCGGCTCATCACAGACGATGAACTTCGGGTTTAGTGACAGCGCACGGGCGATTCCGATACGCTGCCGTCGGCCGCCGTCCAGCTCGTGCGGATAGGAATTTGCATAGCGTCTTGCAAGACCAACACGATCCATAAGCTGTGCAGCGTGATTAAAGGTCTCCTGCTTGCTTCGATATATTCTATGAATGAACATATACTCGGCAATGACCTCGATAACAGACTTACGCGGGTCAATAGAGGAATACGGATCCTGAAAGATGATCTGCATGTCCTGCCGCAGCTTCCGCACATCTCTGGTGCGGTAATCGGTGATGTCTTTCCCTTCAAAAAATATCTGACCGCCAGTCGGCTCAATGAGCTTTAGGATCGTCCGACCCAAAGTGGATTTTCCGCACCCGGATTCTCCAACAACGCCTAAAGTCTCTCCAGGGTATAGTTCAATATTGATGCCGTCCACAGCATGAAGCATAGCACCGTTTTTCAGCTTGAAGTATTTTTTTAAATCAACTGTTTTCAACAGCGGCCCGCTTTGCTCAGTCATTCTTGCAGCCTCCTTCCGAGTCGGTGAACAGATGGCAGCGCAGCTTATGCGTTCCATTGGTCGTAGTCGCAGGACGCTGCTCGGTGCATATCTCCATGCAATGACTGCAGCGCGGGGAGAACGGGCACCCCTTCGGCAGATTCGTCGGATCCGGCATAAGGCCGGGAATCGGCTTAAGTCTTGCCGCCTTCTTCTCCAAATCCGGAATGGAGTCAAACAACCCGGCTGTATAGGGATGGTGTCGCTCTCCGAGGAAAATATCCTCCGCCGTACCGGATTCGATGATTTCTCCGGCGTACATGACTGCGACATCGTCGCACGTTTGAGCGACAATACCCAGATCGTGGGTAATGAGCAGCATTGATGTTCCAAGCCGATCGCGAAGCTCGCGCATCATAGACAGAACCTGCGCTTGGATCGTCACGTCCAGTGCGGTGGTCGGTTCGTCCGCGATCAGCAGCTCCGGCTCGCAGCAAAGTGCTATGGCAATGACAACTCTCTGCTTCATTCCGCCGGAAAACTGATGCGGATACTCTATCTTACGCTGCGGAAGAATACCGACCATCATTAACGTTTCTTCGACCTTTTGCTCGACCTCTTCCTTTGTGAGATGCTCATTATGCAACCGGATCGCTTCCGCGATCTGATCTCCCACGGTCAAGACCGGATTCAGAGATGTCATCGGATCTTGGAAAACCATTGAAATCCGATTGCCACGAATGTGCTGCATCGTGCATTCGTCGGCCTTTAAGATATCTTCTCCATCGAACAGGATCTCTCCATCTTCAATGAATCCGGTGCGTTCGGGAAGCAGACGCAGTATCGACAGTGCCGTTGTTGTTTTTCCAGCGCCGGTTTCGCCCACAAGCCCCAGCGTTTTACCATGGCCGATCGCAATATCAATATTGTTGACTGCGCTGACGGTCTCCATGTCAGTCCTGTATTCCACCTTAAGATTTTTGATTTCTATCAGGTTTCCATTTTTTTCGTTCATCTCTTCACATTCCTTTGCTCTCGGTTCCTGCGGTCAGGACTTCAAATGCGGATCCAAAGCGTCGCGCAATCCATCACCTACCAGGTTCACGGAGCAGGCGCAGAGGACGATGGCAAGTGCCGGATAAAACAGCAGGAAAGGCGCTTTTCTCATAAATTCTCTGGCCTCTGAGAGCATCAGTCCCCATTCAGGCTGCGGGGGCGGCATACCGAGGCCTAAGAAACTCAGCGTTGATTCATAAATGATTATTTTAGCAATATTCAACGTAACATTGACGATAATAACACCCACGGCGTTCGGGATGATGTGAGAAAGAATAATCCGTACATTTCCGGAGCCGCCGGCGCGTGCCGCCTCTACATACTCAAGCTCTGACAAATTCAAAACCTGAGAGCGTACTAAACGCACATAGTTTGTAAAGTAAGCCAAGGTCAAGGCAATCAGCAGATTTGTGAAGTTGGATCCCAAAGCAACCACGACTGCCATGGTAAACAAAATGTCGGGTACGGACATGAAAATGTCCAGAGTTCGCATAATCACACTATCTACTACGCCGCCGAAATAGCCCGCGATAGCACCCAAAGCGCTGCCGAGGGCGCAGGAAGTGATCGTTGCCAGCACAGCAATGGAAAGGGAAACGCGGCCGCCGTGAAGGACACGGGCAAAAACGTCCCGCCCGAAGCCGTCGCAGCCGAAAATGTGTTCAGCTGACGGCTTTGCCAGAATGGCATTGGCATCCTGATAGATCGCCCTTTCGTATGGCGCGATCTGCTCGGCGAAAACTAACAGCAGCGCAATGATGATCAGCAGTACCAGGCCTATCACGGCACCCTTGCTTTTCCTGTACCGTCTCCATATCTCCGCGGCCTGACTTTGCCTTTTAAACGTAATAGGAGAGAAGTCCTCCTGCACAACTTTTTTCTTTTTGTCTGTCATGTCATTTCCCCTTTGTGCCTGCATACTTTGCACGAATGCGCGGATCAATAAATGCATAGATGACATCGACCAACAGCATAATTACGGTAAAAACAATGGAGATCAGGATCGTACCGGCAATAATGACCGGCTCATCCTTGTAGTTGATTCGATCAATGATCAGACTTCCGATTCCAGGCAGAGAGAACATCTTCTCAACCACCACAGCGCCACAAATAAATGTACCGAGGCTGAGACCGATTTGCGTTACCACCGGAAGCAAAGCGTTTTTCAGAGCATGCTTCCAAATGACCGTACCTTCCGAAGCGCCCTTGGCCCGAGCAGTCCGGACGTAATCCTGACGGATCGATTCCAGCATGGCTGACTTGGTAAAACGAATATTTTGTGCCGCCGGCGGAATAGACATAGCCAGAGCCGGCATAATATAGCTTTTTATCCCTCCATTGACGTCGTAATAAGAGGGCAGAATGTTCAGCTTCAGAGAAAATTCGTAGAGCAGGAGCGTTCCCAACACAAAGGTCGGGACAGCTGCCAGTAGGAAAGATACCACAGAAGGGATCGTATCCCAGAGAGAATACTGCCGCACAGCGGCATAAACACCGATCGGCACACCGATCAATGTCGCAAGTACGACGCCCATCAGTGCCAGCCGGATCGTCAGCATATAGCGAGGGAGTATCTCATTGAAAACCGACTGCTTGGTAAAATATGACGTCCCAAAGTCACCCTTGAGCATATTGCCGATGTATATGGCATATTTTTGTAAAAACGGTTTATTGTATCCGATCATTTCGTTGTAGGCATCAATGTCCTGCTGAGAGGCGGAACTTCCCAGCACAGCCTGTCCAGGCGTTCCCGGGGTGATGCTCATGATCGCATAAATAATAAGTATAACTCCCAAAATCGTTGGGATCAAAAATAAAACTCGTTTAATGATGTACTTATGCATTGAAAGCCTCCAAGTCCATTCACCGCCCCGCGCCATAAGGCGCGGGGCGCATGAAGCATAACGCGATCACTCTTTGCCCGGTCTGTGTTTTATTTCCACGAGAAGTTGAACAGGCGGTAATAAGACGGGCAGGGAGTTCCGATATCCAGATCGGCACGGTAAGCAATACCAACGGGCAGATGCAGGAACGGATCCATGACCGCCGTATCCATGACAATGCTCCACAGTTCGGTGTAGATGTCATACCGCTCAGCGACATCTGTCGTACTGACACCGTCTTCGATCAGCTGGTCGATCTTTTGCCACTCGAAGGGGCTTGAGCCCTTTCCGTCGCCGTTGAAACGCACCACGGACACGCCGCCGCCATTGTTGTCGTCACCGTTGGATTCGGATGCCACCATTTGACGGATGTTGTTGTAATCGTAGTTGCCGCTGTCGCCGTAAACGAGCATATCGTAATTAAAGCGGTGCAGCTCGGGAACGATCACGCTGATGTCGCCGAACGAAACCTCAGCGATGAGGCCAACATCTCTCAAGTTAGACTGGATGACCTGAGCGGCCTTGACCTTTTCAGAAGTCTGAGAACCGTAGGTCACAATCGTTCCGACAGGGATACCGGCAGCAATCTCCTCCTCGGTGAAGCCGGCGTCAAGCAAATACTGGTGTGATTTCGCCGTATCAAACTCGTAGAGTTCGAACTTTCCATCGGAGGCCTTAGGAGAAGTCTCACAGTACTCAG
>CABUHM010000041.1:0-9322 GCA_902491355.1 uncultured Eubacteriales bacterium | reverse complement strand
ACTCCTTACCTTTTCACGGCACGTCGGACAGCGCGCACGCTCGGTGCACACTGTCGATATGAACCGGAATCCATTGTCGATTTTTAACGGTCGCGGTATGGAGAAATCACAGATCGGCGCCGACCGAATCCAAAATCTCCTGTGCCGCTGTCAAAATGCCGATTTTACCGCTTTCGTAGGTCAAGCCGCCCTGGAAATACGCGAGGTAGGGCGGACGCATGGGACCGTCTGCCGAAAGCTCAATGGAAGAGCCTTGGGTGAAGGTACCTGCCGCCATAATGACCGGATCGCCGTACCCGGGCATGTCCCACGGCTCGGGCGTGACAAAAGCGTCCACAGGAGAACCCTTCTGGATGCCGCGGCAGAAGGCACACAGAGCCTCGGGCGTTTCCAGCCGGACGGTCTGAATAATGTCATGGCGCACGGTCTTCCAGTCCGGCTCCACACCGTAGCCCAGCTTTTCAAATATGTAGGAGGCAAACAGAGCGGTCTTTACCGCCTGTGCGACCACATGGGGCGCAAAGAAGAAGCCCTTGAACATGTTGCGGTTGTTGCCGAGGGTCGCGCCCACCTCGCCGCCGATGCCGACCGAGGTTAAACGGTAGGACGCAAGCTCGACCGCACGTGCGCTTCCCGCAAGATAGCCGCCCGTTTCCGCAATGCCGCCGCCGGGATTCTTGATGAGCGAGCCGATGAGCAGATCGGCATGCGGCTCGGTCTTTTCGGTGAATTCGCCGTAGCAGTTGTCCACCACGACAAAGGCATCGCTGTGTGCACGGACGCGGTCGATGATATCGTTGATCTCTGCAACCGACAGCGTCCTGCGGTCGAGATACCCCTTGGAGCGCTGAATAAAGACCACCTTTACGCTGTCATCAAGCATGGGCACAAAGTCCTCGCCCAATTCACATTGGCGGTAGTTCACACCGAAATCGCGCAGAGAGCCGTCGTCGGGCTTTCCCGTGATGCCGATGACCTCGTCAAGCGTATCATACGGCTTTCCCGTCACGGCAAGCATGGTGTCGCCCGGACGAAGCAGACCGTACAGACCGACGGTCAGCGCATGCGTGCCGTTCACGATCTGATGGCGCACCAGTGCCGACTCGGTGCCGAACACGCGCGCATAGACCTCATCCAGCGTTTCGCGTCCGCGGTCATCGTAGCCGTAGCCCGTAGTAGAGGCGAAGGAGCTTTCGCTTACGCGAAGCTCACGGTATGCTTCCATCACTTTTTGTGTGTTGTAAAACGCAATTTCGTCCGTTTCCGCGAACATGGGAGCAAGATCCCGTTCCGCCTGTTTTTCCAATGCAATCAATTTATCGCTGAACATTTACAGATTCCTTTATTTTAACCTTTCCTCATATCTTTAATGCAAGCCGTTTACGATCTCACGGAAGCGCTGTCCGCGAACCGCAAAGTTCGGGAACGCGTCAAAGCTGGCGCATGCGGGAGAAAGCAAAACGGTGTCGCCGGGCTGTGCCGATGCGGCGGCGGTCAGTACCGCCTGCGTGAAGTTCGGCTCATGAATGACCTCGGGCACAAAGGGCGGATTCTGCCCCCGCTCGTAGCCGCGAAGCGCCTCGGAGATTAGACCCGCTGTCGCTCCCGTGAGCACTACGCGCTTTGCGTGCGCACACAGCGCCTGCGCCAGGGGCGCAAACGGAATATGCTTATCGTACCCGCCGCAAATGACGATCACCCGCTCGGAAAAGCAGGAAAGCGCCGCCGCCGTGCGCGTGGGACTGGAATCGATGGAGGAATTATAATAGCGGACGCCGTTATGCTCCCGCACAAGCTCCAGCCGATGCGCGACACCCGCAAAGCGGCGGGCGACGACATACACGTCCTCCTGCGAGACGATACCCTCGGTCAAAAGGATGGCTGTCATATAATTGTCAATGTTGTGTCTGCCCGGAAGCAGGATATCGGACGCCGCCAAAAACGGGCGGTCATGCAAATAAATCATGCCGTCACGGAATTCGCACTGCCCCGCCCGATTGAACCAGACGGTCTGTGCCTCGGGTCGCACCAGAGACGCCAGCGGCAGGGAGCGTTCGTTTGCGGCATTGAGTACCGTGCGGCGGTTGACGGGATGGCGGAAAATATTGGTTTTCGCCTCCACATACTCGTCCATGTCGCGGTGATAATCCAAGTGATTCGGCGAGAGATTCGTCACGGCGGCGATGTGCGGAGAGCGGATCATGGTGTGGAGCTGAAATGAAGAAAGCTCGACGACGGCATAATCGTCCGGAGTCATTTGCTCCACATACTGCAAAAGCGGCGTGCCGATGTTCCCGCCGAGATAGACGTGCTTTCCCGCCTGACGCAAAAGCTCGGCGGTCAGGGTCGCGGTCGTGGTCTTGCCGTCGCTCCCCGTAATGCCGATCACGGTCGCAGGCGTCAGTTCCAAAAACAGCTCCATTTCACTGGTCAGTACCGAGCCGCGCTCCAACGCCTGTGTAAACTGCGGAATATCGAAACGGATACCGGGGGAGCGGAAGATCACCTCGTCGCAGATACCGTCGAGATAGCCGTCGCCGCACACCAGGCTGACGCCCATCGCACGGAGGGCATCGGCGGTGTCGCCCATCTGCTCAATTGTTTTCTTGTCACGTGCCGTCACACTGACCCCGTGATCCACGAGAAAATCGATCAGTGTACGGTTGGAAACACCGATGCCGACAACGGACGCCGTTTTCCATGGCAGACTGTAACGCATGAATGTTCTCCCCTCAGTCGGTTTTACAAAAAGTTGCTGTATGCTGTAAACGCCCTGCGTCCGCCGCACGGCATAATACAGACATATCACATTATATACCCTCGGACGCAAAAGTGCAACCGTTTTTCCGAGATTTTATCCTCTTTTTCACACTTTCAACGAAACAAATCGCAAAATATGCAAAAAAAACATCCCTCGGAAGCGCAAAAGCGGTCTCCGAGGGACAGAATCGAAACGAATCAAGGCAATGGAAACTGAATCAAACGCGGCGTTCGCGGATCTCTTCGGCCACCATGGCGATGAATTCCTCCTGCTTCATCACGGTGACGGCATTGGAGTCGCGGCGGCGAACCGACACGGTTCCCTCCTCTTGCTCCTTGTCGCCGATGACCAGCATATACGGAATCTTCATAATTTGTGCATCGCGCACCTTAAATCCGGTCTTTTCCTGACGTTTGTCGCATTCGCAACGCACGCCCTGCGCCTTGAGGGCTTGGGTCAGCTCATCGGAATAGTCGTTGTTGCGGTCGGTGATCGGAAGCACGCGCACCTGAACCGGCGAGAGCCACGTGGGGAATTTGCCGCCGAAATGCTCGATGATCACGCCGATGAAGCGCTCCACCGAGCCGAACACCACGCGGTGAATCATGACGGGACAATGCTTTTCACCGTCCGAGCCGGTGTACTCCAAGCCGAAGCGTCCGGGAAGCTGATAGTCAAGCTGAATGGTGCCGCACTGCCATGTTCTACCGAGCGAATCCTGAATGTGGAAGTCGAGCTTCGGACCGTAGAACGCGCCGTCGCCGGCATTGATCGTATAGGTCTTGCCGATGGAAGTAATGGCGTCGGCAAGCGCCGCAGTCGCCACATCCCAGTCAGCCTCCGAACCGATGTGATCCTCGGGCATGGTGGAAAGCTCAATCTTATAGGGCAGTCCGAACAGAGAGTAGACCTCGTCGAACAGCTTTGTGATACGCACGACCTCGTCCTTGATCTGCTCGGGAGCCAAAAGAATGTGCGCATCGTCCTGCGTGAAGCATCTCACGCGGAACAGACCGTGCAGAGCACCCGAAAGCTCGTGGCGGTGCACTCTGCCCAATTCACCGTAACGCAGGGGAAGCTCACGGTAAGAGTGCGGCTGAAGCTGATACACCAGAATACTGCCGGGGCAGTTCATGGGCTTGATGGCGAAATCCTCGCCGTCAATGACCGTGGTGTACATGTTCTCCTTGTAGTGATCCCAGTGCCCCGAGGTCTCCCACAGGGTACGGCGCATGATCTGCGGCGTGGAAATTTCGAGATAGTCCCACTTATTGTGCACTTCATGCCAATAGTCGATCAGCGTGTTGCGCAGGATCATACCGTTCGGCAGGAAGAAGGGCATGCCGGGTGCCTCGTCGCGCAGGGCAAACAGACCCAGCTCGCGTCCGAGCTTACGGTGGTCTCGCTTCTTTGCCTCCTCCAGACGGGTGAGGTACTCCTCAAGATCGGTCTTATTGGAGAATGCGGTACCGTAGATACGGGTGAGCATCTTATTCTTTTCGGAGCCGCGCCAATAAGCACCGGCAACCGAGGTCAGCTTGAACGCCTTCACCGCAGAGGTGTAGGTGACGTGAGGGCCTGCGCACAGATCGACATATTCGCCCTGACGGAAGAAGGAAAGCTCCTCGTCCTCGGGCAGGTCGTTGATCAGCTCCACCTTGTACGGCTCGTCCAGTTTGGACATGAGCGCCAGTGCCTCTTCGCGCGGCAGGGTAAAGCGTTCTAACTTCAGGTTCTCCTTAACGATCTTCTTCATCTCGACTTCCAGTGCCGCCAGCTCCTCCTCGGTAAAGGGGTGGTCGCGGTCAAAGTCGTAATAGAAGCCGTCCTTGATGGAAGGGCCGATCGCCAGCTTCGTATCGGGATACAGACGCTTCACTGCCTGTGCCAGAATGTGGGATGCCGTGTGACGAAGTGCGTTTCTGCCGAGCTCCTCGTCAAAGGAATGCTCCTCTACGGAGCCGTCGTGTAAAATGACCTTCATATTGATTCTCCATTCCGCCGACCCCGCCGCCATGCGGCACGATGCCGACTGTATTTCGGTATTTCCGCTTTTTCGGTCATGCCCGAATGCGCAGGATGAAAAAGGCAAAAAGAAAACGCACCCGGACGGCACTTCACCGTCACAAGGGTGCGAAAGTATACGCACGGTTCCACCTTGCAGTTTCACTCACGGGAGCATGTCCCAAGCCCGTAACGTGGGCTGTGCGGTCCGTTCCTCGCGGACAGCTCGGGAGTGGTTTTCACCGAAGGCATCGGGAGCAGAACTCTCAGCCATGGTTCCGCCTCTCTGACACGCCGCCGTCGGATACTCTCTCCGTCATCGCATACTATAGGATACCACAAACCGCCCCGCCTGTCAAGAGCGGCGGCAAAATTGTTGCAAAAATCGCAAAAAAACGCAAATGCACGCATAATTTGATAAACCAACTTGAAAATTTTGTAAAAATATGATATGATATAGTTAAAAAGTCAGGGGGTATAGATAGCATGGACAACTATGAAGACAACGAAGATTTTGGATTTGATACAGAATTCATGACCGACGAGGAAGTAGAGGAGATGATCGATTTTCTTGCAGTTTCGCTCGGCGAGCAAATCGAAGCTGGGCACGCTAAAACCTCAATCATAAATATACGCCAAATTCAAAAGGTATCGTATGTATACAAGGTTATGAAATATCTGACTAAAGGGCAAAGCGGTGTTAAGGTTGAGCGCGCATTACATGCGCCGTATCACAGTATAGGATATGTGAGCGTTGTGGGGAAGCATCTTACATTCCGCAAGCCGGAGTGGTTTATGAGAGCGGTTGAGTTCTCAAACAACTTTGAGATTTATCCCAAAACCAATGGTACGGTGCAGATGAATTTCACCTTTCACGGGCTGACAACACCTATTGAATAATAAAATACAAGGAGAATAATATAATGGGTTTTGCAAAATGTTTTGACGTGGTTTCGATGGTTGTAGATGAGGCAACATCGCAATTTGCGCCGATCTGGAAAGAGAATGAAGAAAAGAAAGAAATATTGGAGCAGTATTGTGAGGTTATTGACTCCTTGTCGAATGAGTTTGACGGCGAATCCTTTGAGGTTGATGTAGATGACATCAAAATGACTATTTCGATCAAGTTAGAATGTCAGGATATGACGTTGCGCTCCAAGAACCATAAATACTATGAGCTTGCCCAGAGAGCAGTGTCTTTGGGATTCTCAGTGTCCGAGTCGGGGAATTTAGTTGTTGAATTTGTGTTCCCGAGTATTTGGGAAAGAGCTGTTTGATTGGAGGAATCCAATGAACAATAAACGACGCTGTATCCTTAGACGTGCGTTGGATTTGCTTGAAAATGCGTCGGATCTTGTCAATCAGATTCTTGATGAAGAACAGGACAGTCTTGATAACACACCGGAAAATTTGATGGAAAGTGACCAGTATCAGAAAAGAGAGGCTGCCGTCGATAGACTTGAAGAGGCTATTGAACAAATAGAGGAAGCAAAGAATAGCGTAGAAGTGGCGGCAGAATAGGGAGAGGTTAGTTATTATGTTTGAGTTTTTCACCACGCTTTTTGGCGGAATTTTTTGGGGAGCCAAAATCGGCTCGGATATAAGTAAGACAAAAGCGTTTGACAGAAATGTAAAAATTGTTAAGCAGGCGTATGAAAACGGAGTTGCAAAGTGGGAAGCTGCAGTTGTGGACTCCTCTCTTGAAAACAATATTTCTTGCAAGCTTCAAACAGATGCGTCTTTTTTGAATGCCACAATCAAAGAGATGGAAGAAGTGCTGGGGTGCAAATATATCACGCTTTATCCGAAGTCCAAAGAAAATGCAGAGAGATACCTTCTTGCTAAACAAGGAAAGTTGAAGTCATTTGATGCTTCCTCATACGGAATAGATATTATAGGAGCGTTGCAGGATAATCCAAATGACATGGAACGCTGGGATGAAGAACGGGCGTTTGTCAGATGGATTCATGCAGAGATAAAGAAACACGGGGCAAGTTCAAAACTCATGTTTCGTGATACTAAAAGAATCCCATATAAGGAAGTAGGGGAGAATGAAATGGAGCGATTTTCTGGAGGGCAGTTTTACTGGGGCGCCACAGCATATTCGACATATCAAAGATTATTATCCCCTTACTCAAACAAATAATCTGGCAAATCCACCTTGTAGCCCAGTAACACTCTGCCATAGCAGCGAACTCCCGATGCGCTATCAGCGCTAACAAAAACATTTGTGTTTTTTAGTCTCGGGTTTGCAGAAACAAGAGTTAGATTCCTCTCATCGTCAACATAGTATTGTTTGCAATACATCGCACCGTCAACACAAAAAATACCAATATCTCCGACAGATAAGTCACAGTCCTTCTTAACGTAGACAGTGTCACCGTCGTGAATATAAGGCGACATACTGTTGCCTTGAATTCCGACAGCAAAGTCTGCGTCTGCGGGTACTGTGTCATCCACGAGAATCATCTCAAAATCATCGCCGTCTAATGGTACGGAATAGCCGACGGCTGATGGTGTTGAATACCTCGGGATATATCTGCTCGGGGATTTTTCCTTCTCTAACGAAACCATCGGTTTAGTAACATTAGAAACTTTTGTTTCGGATTCAACACGAGACTTCTCTAAGAAACAAACAGTTTCAACGACCTTGCGCCCATGGCGATCAAGCATATCCAAGTATTAACTGTCATTACAGCGTCGCAATCCGGCATTATTGAAAAACAAAAGAAAAAGCGGCAAGTCCCGCAAAACGCGAAAATGACCTGCCGTGATTTCAAAAAAGACATGCAACCGGGCATATAAGCCGGGTTCTGTGCGCTTGCGCGCCGCAGTCATCTATCTCGACCTGCCGTTGCCGACAGGCTCCAGCCACCCGCGGGAATGGATCGGGCAGACCGCTCTCCCGCATACGGTGTTGCTTCGGATAGGGTTTACAGTTGCTGATGTGTCACCACACAGCCGGTGAGCTCTTACCTCGCCTTTCCACCCTTACCGCCGACACGGACAAGCCATGGCGACGGCGGACGTTATCCGTTATCCTGCCCTGTGAAGCCCGGACTTTCCTCATGATACGACCTTTCGGCATGATACCACGCGACTGCGCAACCCGGTTGCACGGACTTATTATATACGAAAAACGTCAAAATGTCAAGGTGACAGCGCACTTTTTCCGATATCGGGGCACAGACGGCGCTGAACACGTACCCTCTTCCGTTACAGAAGAAGTCCCCTGAGCTCGTCCGCATTCTCCGCCAGCGCCACAGCCCCCGCGCTGACCAATTCCTCACGTGAGCCGAAGCCGTACAGGACGCCGATGGTCTCCATGCCGAACTCCAACGCACCGCGCACGTCGTATTCGCGGTCGCCCACCATGATCATACGGCTTCCTGCGGGGGGCGCGATACGGCGAAGCGCCTCGGCTAACACATCAGCCTTTGTCAGGCGTGATCCGTCCAGCATCGCGCCCGACACCACAGTGAAATATCGGTCGATGCCAAAGGCAGCAAGCACTTTATTCGCAAAAACCTCGGGCTTGCTGGTAGCAAGCACCACCTTGATGCCCGCCGCATCCAGATCGCGCAGAAGCCCCGCAACCCCGGGATAAATGACATTTTCCGTGATTCCCTTCTGCGCGTAATATTCGCGATAATATCCCACCATGCGCTCCGCCTGCTCCTTTGAGATGCGGTAGCGGGCGAGAAAGGCTTCCGCCAAGGGCGGTCCGATATAGGAATACAGCGCCTCGCGCGGCGGCACCTCAAGTCCGCTCTTGCGCAGGGCGTATGCCACGGAATTCGTAATGCCCACGCCGGGGTCGGTGAGGGTTCCGTCAAGGTCGAAAAATACGGCATCATACCGTTTGCTGTTCATGATCCACTCCGAAATGTAAAGAATTTTTGAAAAGCTCCGTAAATATGGAAAATGGAGAAATAATGTGATACACTGAGGGTATAGTATCACATTTGCACGCGCTTTGCAATAGGAATTTGCCGATTATTTTTCCGAAAACAGACAAATTTGCGTCAAAACTCTATTGACATCGTTTGCAAAACATAGTATAATGGTTTTGAATACCAGATGAATTTTAATAATCGAGGTGTGTCCCATGAAAAATCAAAATTATCCACTCAACACCGTGACCCCGTTTTCCTCGATCCGCGAGATGATGGAGATCGCGGTGCGGGAAGCAGGCGACAGGATCGCATTTAAGTATTTGGTTGACGGCGACGTCAAGGAAGTTACCTACCGCCGGTTCCGCGAGGATCAGCTGGCACTCGGCGAAAAGCTGTATTCTATGGGTCTGACAGGCACCCACGTCGCCTGCATCGGACCGAACGCATACTGTTGGGTGTGCGCATATCTGACCATGCTCCAGACCGACGGCGTGTTTGTGCCGCTGGATAAGGAACTGCCGCCGCTGGACATCGTAAACGTTCTCGTGAACAGTGACAGCGAAGTGCTCTTCTATACCGAGGCATACGAAGACATGTTGCGCGAGCACCTGTCGGAGCTTTCCTCCATCCGTTATTTTATAGGCTTTGACCGCCGCGAGGA
>CABUHM010000040.1:0-9377 GCA_902491355.1 uncultured Eubacteriales bacterium | reverse complement strand
TCTCGGCGACCTTGGGCGCCAACGGTGTCACCTTGAGCATCCTGCCGTGCCAATTCATCGACGGCATTGTGTATAACCGTGCCAAGACCGTGGAGGGCGCGAAGGTCATCCAGGAGATCAACAAAGGCTCGGTCAACGCCGTTGTGGATTATTTCGGGAGCGTGAAGCAGACAGAGCCGAAGTGAGTTTTTCTTTTATAAACCGTCAATTTGATCGATGCCGTTTTGGAACGGCGGAACGGAGCTTGTCATGTTATCCATTATCAGTTCTGCGGGACTTGTCGGAATCGACGGCTTTCCCGTATCGGTGGAGTGTAATATTTCCCGCGGCATGCCGCGCTTTGAGGTGGTGGGACTGCCCGACAATGCCGTGAAGGAGGCAAAGGAGCGCATCCATGCCGCCGCAGTGAATTCGGGCTTTTCCTTTCCCGACGGCACCATCACCCTGAATTTAGCGCCCGCCGACCGAAAAAAGGAAGGCTCTGCCTTTGACCTTGCCATGCTGACCGCCATTCTGACGGCGGGCGGCATCGTGCGTCCCAAGCGAAATCCCGACGATTACTGCTTTTTGGGAGAGCTTTCCCTCACGGGACAGCTCCACCCCTTCCGAGGCGCTCTGGTCGCGACCATTGCAGCGCGCGAGGCGGGCAAGCGGGCGATCTTCCTCCCCGCACGAAATGCCGCCGAGGCGGCTGTGGTGGACGGCATCACGGTTTACGGCGTGGAGCACATCGCGCAGGTCATGGAATTCCTCACGGGCGACCGTGAGCTGGAGCCGTCCCGCTTCAACCGCGATGCATATTTTCAGTCCAACGATACCTTTGCAGTCGATATGGCGGATGTCAAGGGACAAGTTCGCGCCAAGCGTGCCCTCGAGGTCGCGGCGGCAGGCGGTCATAACCTGCTCTTCATCGGTCCTCCCGGCACAGGCAAAAGCATGCTGTCCAAATGTCTGCCGTCCATTCTGCCGCAAATGACCTTTGAGGAGGCGCTGGAGACCACAAAGGTGCACTCGGTGTCCGGTGAGCTTCCCGCAGGCGTCCCGCTCATCACACAGCGACCCTTCCGCTCTCCGCACCACACCATGTCGTCGGTCGCTCTGGTAGGCGGCGGTGCGATTCCCCGCCCCGGCGAAATCTCACTGGCGCACAACGGCGTGCTCTTTTTGGACGAGCTTCCCGAATTTCCCAAAAATGTCATCGAAAGTCTGCGTCAGCCGCTGGAAAATCATCAAATCACCATCACAAGAGCTGCCGCACGCATCACCTATCCCTGCTCCTTTATGCTGGTGTGCGCCATGAATCCGTGCCGTTGCGGCTTTTACGGACATCCCACAAAGTCCTGCACCTGCAAGCCGCAGGACATCCGCAATTACATTTCCCGCATCAGCGGTCCGCTTTTGGATCGCGTAGACATTCAGGTGGAGGTTCCTCCCCTGTCCTTTGACGAAATGAACCGCACCGAAAAAGCCGAGCCGTCCTCCGCCGTGCGGGAGCGCATCCAAGCCGCGCGGGAATTTGCCGCGCCGCGCTTCGCGGGCACCGACATCTTCTGCAACGCCGCCCTCTCGCCCCGTCAGGTACACGAATGCTGTGTCCTTTCGGACGGCGCATCCGCGCTCCTTCGCCGCGCCTTTGACTCCATGGGGCTGTCCGCACGCGGCTACGACCGTATCCTGCGCGTTGCGAGAACCATCGCGGACTTAGCGCAAAGCGAAGCCATTCAGCCCGAGCACATTGCCGAGGCGGTGCAGTTCCGCAGTCTCGACCGCAAATATTTCTAATTTCAAAATTTCACGTATCCGGAGGTTTTCCCCATGTACCGTATTCTTGCCCTCTCCCCCTTTATCACCGTGACCCCCATCATTTTAATGCTGATCACGGGTGTGGTCGCCATACTCGCCTGCCGCAAGCGCTGAGTCGAAGCGCGGGTAACGCCGCGGGTCTGCACAGACCCTCCCCCGTGCGCGTCCCGCGTCGGAGCAGGCGCGGCTTGCCGCGCCTGCACGTGAGCGGCGGCAGTCGTACCGGCGTCAACGATGAATCTGTCACGCGCCGCTCACGCCGCGCCGTCAACCTTTGGCTGACGGCGCCCGACGCGGGCTTCCGATGCTGAAAGAACCGCATGCAGATTTTGCGATCTGCATGCGGTTCTTTCAGCATGATTCTGTTTTTTGACGGTTGCAGGACGGCATGTCAGCGGAGCACGACCTCCATACCGACAGGCGCATCCCATACGGTGCGAACAGAGCCGTCCGCCTCGCGGCGGCACTCCACCGAGAGCACACCGAGCGGCGTGGGGTAGCTTCCCTTTGCCCACTGAAGACCGCCCAATTTGGGAAAAAGCTCCATTCTGCGACAGCCCGGCGCGGCGATACGGATCCCGAGCACCTCTTCCGCTAAAAACGAGGTGGGCGACGACGACCAGCCGTGGCAGAGACTGTGACGCAGACCCCGATAGCAGAAAGCGCCGTTGTCGCCGTGGATGTCGCTCTTTCCTTCGGGCACCGGCATGTCGATGGGCGTGGCATTTTGCATCCAGTCGAGGTCGAAATCCTCCCAGAAGGTGGTAGCTCCCATGGAGAGCATCCCGCCGAAATACTGCCGAAGCGCGTTGAGCGCGGCAGTCATGTTGCGCTTTGCGCCCACCTTCAGAAGGTAGTAGGACATAAAAACCGAAAACCCACGCGCACCGTCGCACAGGATGCGCTCCGCCGCTTCGTCCTCATCCGTACAGCCTGCAAGCGCCGCAATCGCGGCGACCTGCTTTCTGCCCTCCCAAGAGAAGCCCGCCTTTTGCAGTGCGGCAATTTTCGCGTCACAGCGCTCCGCTTGTGCAGTTTCTCCCAAATGACGGCATACCTCCGCCGCCGCGCGGAGCACCCATACAAGCAGGGCGCGGGAGCCTTGCCTGCCCGCCTCGGTGCCGTTGGTGGGCCAATCCAGAAAATATACGGGGAGAGAGTCGGAGCCGTCGTCCCCCACCGCCTGCAGGGTCTGCTCGGTCAGCGCAAGAAAATAGGCGCTGTTCTCCCGCAGAAACTCCTCGCTTCCGGTGTAGAAGTACCAGTCGCGTACATTCATCAGCCACCACAGAGAATAGGTGGGGTAATAATTCATCCAACCGGGGAGCGGAGAGGTGTCACGGATGTAGGCAAGGGTATCGCGCACCACGGGAAGCGCCCCGAACACCGTGCGGATCGCAAGCATCTCCGGATGCATGTCGCCCATCCACACCAGCCTGTCGCGCTTGATGCCGTCCCAGACGTACTGTTGCAGACACTGATGGACGTATATGCGGCAGTGTCGTAAATGCGATTGAGCAGGTCGTCACTGCACGAGAAGGTGCCAAGATACGGCAGATCCCGATACACGGCGACCGCGGTGACGGCACGCAGGGATAACGTCGCGTTTTTTCCGAGCAGACGGAGCATCACGAACCGAAATCCGGTCTCGTTTGTCGTTGTATCGCTCCGCGACGGAAGCAACTGCTCAAAATCGCGCACGGCGTGGTCGTTTGTCGCATTTTTCTGCCCGATGTCGCTTTGCGCCTCGGAGACCGATTCTCCGCAAACGATACGCACGCGCGCGGGCTGATCGGAGCCGGTCAAAAAGGTCAGAATGCGCACACAACCGTTCATTTCCCGCCCGAAGTCCAAAAGGACCGACGCCTCCTCGGTCTCGGTGTTCTCAAGCACGGTGCAGTCCTGCTCCTCCAGCCCGATCTGCATGTCGCGCGCGACCGTAAGACGCTCTGCACCCGTCACCCGACCGCGGCATTCGATCACCCGCACGGGGAACACGGTCTTTCGCACTCTTGTATCCAATAATTCCTGCATCATGTATGCCCTTCTCTGTTTCTGTTCTGCGGACGGCACGTTTTTCCACACACACGCCCGCGCACGCGCCGCTTGCGGCACAGCTCGGTGCATTGTACCACACCGAAGCCGCATTTGTCAAGAAAGACCCGACGACGGTATTTTTCCCGTTGCGGGCTTGCATTCCGCCGCGGTTTGCGGTATAATAGAAAGGTAGCATGCGGAAACGCCCGCATTGCTGATTGGATTGTAGAAAAAAACGGAAAGGATGCTCTGAGCCATGGCAATTCGGTATACCATAAAGGGCGGTGTCTCCGTTCCCCGAACCTTTTCGACGGCAACCCGCACCGCGCGGGTATTGCACGACGTACAGCGGGTGCATGTGCCCCTGTACGCCTTCGGTCAGGTCGAATGCCTGCCGCAGATCGGGGAGGGCAATCGGGTTTTGCGCGGTCAGTGCATCGGCGCTCCGACGGCAGACGGCGGACTATTGCGCTTTTCTCCCGTCTCGGGCACGGTGGAATCGGTGGGCGACCGACTGTGCGCAGACGGTACGCATGTGCCCCTTGTCACCGTTTTGAACGACGGACAGGAGACGGGCGTGCCTCCGCATCACTTTGCGGGAAAGCTCAAGGACGCAGAGCCGTCCGCGCTGATCGGATATATCCGCGACATGGGTCTTGTCAGCCGCGGAGAGCCGCTGTACGTGCGTCTGGAGCGCGTGGACGCACAGTGTAAACAGCTTGTAGTCAACTGCGCGGAGAGTCAGCCCGATCGGGCGCTGATGCGCTACCTTTGCGAAAACGCGGCGGATCAGATCGTCAACGGCGCAAAGATCCTCCAAAAGACCCTGGGTATCTCGCAGGCGGTCATCGTCATAAACGGAGAATACCGCGAGGCAGTGGATGCCCTGCTCGACGCCATCGGCGAAAGCCGTCTGCTCCGCGTGGCGCAGGTCGGCTCTCACCACCCGCAGGAGGACGATATCAGCGTGCTTTCTGCCGTGGGCGGCGTCACCGTGGGGCGCGCCCGTCGGGAATATAACACCGTGCAGTTTGTGATCGGCGGCGACGAATGTGCCGCAGTCTTTCGCACATTTGTTACGGGCATGCCCGATACCGAGCGCACCGTAGCCGTCAGCGGCGATATCGTGCGCGAATCGGGATATGTGCGCTGTCCTCTGGGCACCCCCTTTTCCGACCTGTTCCGTGCCTGCGGCGGCTTGACCCAAACGGCGCAGACCGTAGTCTCAGGCGGTCTTTTGAGCGGCAGACGCGTATCTGCGGACGATTTTGTGGAGGAGGATACCGTGTCCCTCGCGGCACTCGGTGCGATCAAAAAAAGCGGGATCCCCTCTCTGCGTTCTTCGCCAAGCTGACCGGCGCGGCGGCAGAAGACGAGGAGAA
The DNA here is from genome assembly GCA_902491355.1 of uncultured Eubacteriales bacterium. Lineage (GTDB taxonomy): Bacteria > Bacillota > Clostridia > Oscillospirales > CAG-272 > UMGS2055. The sequence goes on along the minus strand of CABUHM010000040.1, from coordinate 4,155 downwards.
ACGGCAGTGTTGCATCCGTTGCGGCGCCTGCGCCCGCGTATGCCCCGACGATCTGTTGCCGCATCTGATGCTCCGCGCGGCGCAGACCGGAAAATATAAACCCATCGACGACCTGTCCCTGTCCCGATGCCGCCTGTGCGGCGCGTGCAGTTACGTGTGTCCGTCCCATATCCCGCTCTCCCGCATATTCGCCGCGGAAAAGAGCAAAGGAGGTGCCGAAAGCCGTGAAGAATCCAAATGAAGTGATCCGCAGTGAGACCCCCGCCGACGGCGCATATGCCGCCATGCAGGGACCGTATATTCACACGGGCAATTCGGTGCGCTCCCGCATGAACGATGTCTCGGCGGCGCTTTTGTGCCTGCTTGTGTGGGCGACGGTGCAGTTCGGCACCCGCGTCATTTCCCTGACCCTTTTGAGCGTGCTGTCCGCAGTCCTCGCCGAATTGTGGGCGTGTCTGCTTCTGCGCCGCCCCGTCACCCTGACCGACGGCTCGACCGTCACCCTCGGCTTGACCCTTGCCTGCCTCCTGCCCGTCGGCTGTCCTCTGTGGTTTCCGGTGCTCGGCGGGGCTTTGGGCACGGTCATAAAGCTGATCTGCGGTGGCTTGGGAAGATGCCCCGTCAACCCCGCCCTTGCCGCAAGACTGGTGTGCGGACTGCTCTTTCCGTCCTGCAGTAACGCCTTCCCCGCATGGGGAACACGCCTCGGCTTTTTTGCGCCCGCCGTCACGGACGGGGTCGCCTCCCCCGCGAACGCACTGCTTTCGGGCACTGCGGCGCAAAACCTTTCGGTGGGGAATGCATTTCTCGGCAATTTTTCGGGTATGATGGGAAGTGTATCGGCGCTCTTTATTCTGTGCGGTCTGTGCTATCTGCTCCTGCGGCGTGGTACGACATGGCACATTCCCGTAGCCTATGCCGACGTCTTTTTTGCCCTTGCCTTCCTGCTTTCCAAAACCGACGACCGCATGTCCTTTGCCCTTCTTCTGCTTCTGTGCGGCGGCGCCCTGTTCGGCGCGGCGTTTGCGGCAACCGACAGCGCGACCTCGCCCGTTTTCTCCTATGCGAAGCTGGTGTACGGCTTGGGATGCGGAGCTCTGCATTTTCTGCTCCTGTATTGGGGGCTGGGCATGGCGGAAAGCCTGTGCCTCGGCGTGCTGATCATGAATCTGATCTCGCGTCCTCTGGATCGCGCGTTGTACGCATTTTTCGCCTCGGGCACGGGCGGCGCAAAAACCAAGGCGCAGAGCTGAGCGCGTCCGACCCTTCTGCGTTTTCCTCTTGATTTTTGTCATTCATGACCCCCGTCGGTGTAAAAAAGCGCAAAAAAAAGACCACCCTCATGCAGAGGGTGGTCGGTGACTTGATTGTGTGACAGCGCCTCAAAGCTCTTCGCTTTCGTGATCTGCTTCCTGCTCCAGCGCCGTGTGGTAAGCGGACAGCACAGCATCCTCCAGAATCTTCCGAAATTCGGAATTGATGGGGTGTACGATGTCCCGGAAGGTGCCGTCCGGATTCTTGCGGCTGGGCATCACAATAAAGTACTTTTCTCTCGCCAGGATTACTTTAACGTCATGTACCGCGAGTTCGTTGTCAAAGGTTACGGACGCGATGGCTTTCATAGGAGCCTCGTCATTGAAGATTTTCCGTATTTTGATATCAGTAATTTCCATTTTGCGCATCTCCCTGTTGAAGTGTATCAACATTATACCGCCGTTTTGTGAATGGCATTCAAACTGTCAGGAATTTTTTCGTAAATGATTTATAAATTATCTATTCGATTTCATTCATATTGCCCGAAAGGGCATCCAAGGAGGAACTGTCATGAATTCAAACAACCCGACTGCGACAGATCTGCATGAAGAGCAACTGCCAAAGAGCGGTTCGTTTTTGTATTTTATCGGCATCGGCGGCATCAGCATGTCGTCACTTGCCGCACTTGCCCGCCACATGGGCTATCGGGTGGAGGGGAGCGACATCGGCGCAAACGCCCAGATCGACGCTCTGCGCGCTAACGGGATCACCGTGCATCCGACGCACGACGCGGCAAACCTTAACGGCGTGCAGACCGTCATTTACACAGCCGCCGTGACCGACGACAATCCCGAGCTTCTGTACGCACACGAGCACAAGATCCCGTGCATGACCCGCGCGCATTTTCTCGGACTGCTCATGCGGGAATACCGCATCCGCATCGGTGTGAGCGGGACGCACGGCAAATCCACCACCACGGGTATGGTGTCCGAGATTTTCCTCGCGGCACAGACCGATCCCACCATCGTCAGCGGCGCCGTGATGCCTGCAAGCGGTCTTGCATACCGCATCGGTTCGCGCGATTCCTTCCTGTTTGAGGCATGCGAATATACCGACAGCTTCCTTTCCTTCTACCCCACCACCGCCGTGGTGCTGAATGTGGAAATGGATCATGTGGACTATTTCCACTCCATGGAGCAGCTTCACACTTCCTTTGCGCGCTTTATGAATCTGGCACAGCTTGCCGTGGTCAACACGGACAGTCCCGAGGCGGCGGCAATCCTGCGCTCGGGCAAGGTGACCTCCCGCATCGTCACGGTATCGCTTGAGGATAACGGGGCAGACTACTTTGCAGACGATATTTCCTTTGTACACGGCTGCGGGCACTTCCGTGTCATGCACAGGGGAGAATGCCTGTGCCGTGTGGCGCTCTCGGTGCCCGGACGTCATAATGTGTCCAATGCGCTGGCAGCCCTCGCCGCTGCCGTGGAAAACGGCATAGACCCGCAGGCGGCAGTACGCGGTCTTGCGGCATTTACGGGCGCGGCGCGCCGCTTTGAGAAAAAGGGAGAGCTTCCGTGCGGTGCGTCGGTGTACGACGACTACGCGCATCATCCGTCCGAGATCCGCGCCACCCTTTCCGCCGCGCGTGCGGTGGGCGGCAGGGTGCGGTGCGTGTTCCAGCCGCACAGCTATTCACGCACGGTCGCGCTGTTCGATGATTTCGTCACCGCCTTTTCGGATGCGGACGAGGTGATCTTTGCCGACATCTATATCAACCTCGAAGCCGAGCACGGCGCGCATGCCGTCACCTCGGCGGATCTTGCCCGTGCGGTGAAGGGAGCGCGCTACATGCCCGATTTGCATGAAATTGCAGATTATCTTGCAAAAACCGCCCGTTCGGGCGACCTGATCCTGCTTATGGGGGCAGGAAGCGTCTACCACGTGCGGGATTATCTGCCACTTGTTGCAAAAAGATGAATTTTTGCCAAAAGGGCTTGACTATTTCCAATCCCTGTATTATGATAAAATGAAAGAGAAATTCACGAGTCAGGAAGGCGTAATTAAGATGGCTAAATTTACAAAAATCGGCGTTTTGACATCGGGCGGCGACGCTCCCGGCATGAACGCGGCGATCCGCGCCGTAACCTTTGCCGCACAGCAGATGGGCGTTGAAGTGGTCGGTATTTATGAGGGCTATAAGGGCCTCATTCATCCGAATTTCAAGACCCTCACCGATGCCGACGTATCCAATACCATTTCCATGGGCGGTACCATCCTCTATTCGGACCGTTGCCTGGAATTCAAGACCCAGGAAGGCATTGACGCCGCGAAAAAGACCTGTATCGAAAACGGCATTCAGGGCGTGATCTGCATCGGCGGCGACGGCACCTTCCGCGGCGCTACCGACTTTACCAACAACGGAATTCCCTGCATCGGCATCCCGGGCACCATTGATAACGACATTACGTCAACCGACTATTCCATCGGCTTTGACACCGCAATGAACACTGTAGTGGACATGGTGGACCGTCTGCGCGACACCTGCGATTCCCACCGCCGTTGCAATGTGGTGGAGGTTATGGGTCGTGCCGCAGGCGATATCGCACTGCAGTCCGGCATCGCCTCCGGTGCAACCGCGATCGCCCTCAAGGAAATTCCCTTCGACGAAGATGCCGCTGTTGCAAAGCTCATCCGCGGCAAGGAAGAGGGCAAGCGCAACTTCATCGTCATCGTTTCCGAGGGCATCCCGCTGGAGAGCGCCAAGGATCCGCAGTATTCCGAGAAGTTAGCACAGCGCCTCCAGGAAAAGACCGGCATCGAGACTAAGTTCGCACGTCTTGCACACGTCGTCCGCGGCGGTAAGCCTACCCTGCGCGACCGTCTGCTTGCCGCTGAAAT
>CABUHM010000039.1:0-9398 GCA_902491355.1 uncultured Eubacteriales bacterium | reverse complement strand
CCGCCGCAGCCGAACAGCACCACCAGACGCTGACGGGGCTTCATGGCGCGCCGAACCGAACGCAGGAGCTTTTCCATGGCATCGGGCGTGTGCGCAAAATCGATAAATACCGAAAACGCGCCGTCCGGTGCTGCCACCCGCTCCATTCTGCCCGGCACACCCGTCATTTTCGAGAACGCCGCGCGGACGGTCTTGGGACAGATGCCCAAGCCCACGGCACATGCCGCCGCAGCCATGGTATTGTAGACCGTGAATTCTCCCGGAACGGGACATTTCACCCGAAACAGAAGGTCGCGGCAAAACAGATGATACTCCACCCCGTCAATCCCGCTTTCCCTGATGTTGGCGGCATGATACGGCGGCGCACTGCTTTGCGCGGAATAGAAATATTTTGACCCTTTGGCGCGGCAGTATATCTGCCTGCCGAAGAAATCGTCGTAATTGAAATAGGAAGTCTCACATTGGTCGAACAGGATTGCCTTCGCGTCGCGGTAGGCTTCCATGGTTCCGTGAAAATCCAAATGCTCGGGTGTGAGATTGGTGAAGATACCGGCACGAAACCGAATCGGCTCCAGCTTTCTCAGCGCCAGCGCATGGGAGGAAGCCTCCATCACCGCGTACTGCACTCCGCTGTCGGCAAATTTCCGCAAACGGCGGTACAGCTCATCGGGGTCAGGCGTGGTCATGGCGCCGTTCACGGTTCCGATCAGCCCACAGCGGTATCCCGCCTCTTCCAAAACCGCACGAAGCAGATACGAGGTCGTGGTCTTTCCGTTGGTACCCGTCACGGCGATCATGTTCATGCGATCCGCCGGATTGCCGTAGTAATTTGACCATATCCGCGCCAGTGCCGCGCGTGCGTCCGAAACGGTCAGCACACACATGGAGGTGTGCGGTGCATCCGTGTCGGTGACAAGATAGCGTGCGCCGTTGCGTTCGGCTTCCCCCGCAAAGCGGTTTCCGTCAAAGTGCGTACCGCGCAGGGCGACGAACATGCCGCCCGAAAACGAGGTGTCCGAGCGGTGGGAGATCACACCGATCTCGGCATCCGGATCGTCCAGCTCCCCGTGCAGAAGATGAACGCAATGCAAAAGCTGACGCAGTTTCATGTTTCGTGCCTCCGTCAAACAAAGTGAGTGTTTCTTTCACTTCCGCTCGGGAGGCGCGCCGCCCTGCTTTTGTTCCTGTATCCTGTCCTTTCTCTTTCCCGCGGTCGGAATTTACTGACCCGCGGTCGGGGTATTGCTCGGCGTATCGTCCGACACGCCCACAAAGCGCATGGTCACCGTGACCACCGTACCGTAGGGGACCGTGGTTCCCGCCTCGGGCGTCTGGCTGACCACGATGGCATCCTTTGCCGTTGTGTTTGCCGCGCCCTCGTACGCGATGTTCAGCCCGCGATTGATGATGGTCAGGTTTGCCTGCACCGCCGTGTTGCCCACCACATTGGGCACTTCCACGTGCTTCTGTGCCACCGTGGAGCCGGTGTAAAGCGTGACCTTGCCGGTCTGCTTATTGATGGTACTGCCGCCGAGCGGCGTCTGATAGGTGACCTTCTCGCCGTCGCCCTCCACCGTGTATTCGATGCCGCGATTGTGCAGATCCTGCGCCGCTTCCGCCGCGCTCAGACCCACATAATCACGCAGGGTGACGTTGATTCGCTTGAGATCTTCCCCGGTGTAATTGATCTGCACACCGATATATGGCAGTACGCCGCTGAGCAAATTGGCGACGTACGGAGCCGCAACATAAGAGCCGTAGATCTGCTCGCACTGGGGCTGATCCACCACCATGATCGTGGAGACCTGCGGTGCGTCCGCAGGAGCATATGCCACTGTTGAGCCGACGCGCAGATAGTCCTCGCCGAATTCGTTCTTCACGTCCAGGATCTGGGATGTACCCGTTTTCGCCGCGATCTTATAACCCGCCACGTAGGTGTTCCGCGCACCGCCGTTTCCGCTGACGCCCTCTTCAAGGACTTTGGAAATGGAAGAAGCGGTCTCCTCGCTGACGATCTGGCACTTGACCTGTGCGTTATGGGAATACACCACGTTTCCGTCCGCATCCACGATCTTTTCCACCATGTACGGCGTGACCAGCCCGCCGCCGTTTGCCACGGCATTGATCGCCGTGAGCTGTTGCAGGGGCGTTACCTTAAAGGACTGACCGAAGGAATAGCACGCCAATTCCACAGGTCCCATGCCGCTGTATGTATGGTAGATGGAGCCGGCTTCACCGGGCAGGTCGATGCCCGTCTTTTCGGTGTAGCCGTATGCCTTGAAATATTCGTAAAAGGTTGCTCTGCCCAGTCTCTCCGCCACCGTCATCAGCATGGGGTTGCATGACTGCTGCAGTCCGTAGGCATAAGTGCCGGTGCCGTGTCCGTATATCTTGTGGCATTTGATCTTCTGTCCGGCTACCACACGGTAACCGGGGCAGGTCATCTGCTCGTCGAAGGTGACAGCACCTTCCTCGATGCCCATCGAGGTGGTAATGATCTTAAAGGTGGAACCCGGCTCATAAAGCTCGCTGATCGCCTTGTTCTTCCATATAATAATGTATTGTACGCCGCCTGATATTCCTCCGAGCCTTCCGCCAACTGCATGGCGTCGAGCTTCGCCCGGGAATCGGCGTCCAGTGTATACGGGTCGTTGAGGTTAAACGAAGGATAGGTCGCCATGGCAAGGATAGCGCCCGTCTCCACATCCATCACGATGCCGGTAACACGGTTCTGCGCCTTGCTCTCGGTGTATGTCCGCTTGAGCTGTTCCTCCAGCATGGACTGAATGGCAATGTCAATGGTCGTATAAATGGAGTTGCCGTCCTTTGCGGCGACATACGATTCGTATTTGGTGCGCATGACCTGACCGGACGCGTCCTTTGCGGTGACATATTTGCCGTCCGTGCCCGTCAGATAATCGTCGTATTGCAGTTCCAGACCCAATATGCCGCCGTCCACGCCCACAAGCCCGATGACCTGTGCGGCTAAGGAATCGTACGGATAATAACGCTTCGACGATGCCTCCAGATGGATCTGCCGATCCAGATCGTTTTCGTTGATGAACGCCAGAACCTCGTTTGCCTTGGCTTCCTCCACGTTGCGCTTGATGGTGCGGTCCGCATATCGGCTCTTCTGCGTTTCCGCATAGACCGTATCGTAGGAGACCGCGAGCAGTTCGGACAGCCGCATGGAAATGAGCTGTGCCTGTGCGTCGTCCGCAATATCGCGCGGGGAGATAAAGACGCGGTAGACCGTGTAGTTAGTAGCAAGGGGAGAGCCGTTGCAGTCGTAAATGGTGCCGCGCTTTGCGGTGATGGTGGTTTCCATGGTGATGTTATCCAGCACCTTTGCCTGATACCGGTCGTACCCGATCACCTGCAAAAAGAACAGGCGGACGATCAGAACCGCGACGCACACCAGTGCCACTGCCGCGACGAAGATACTTCTGCCGGCAATATTCGATTTTGCGTTACCCGACATACACTTCCTCTCCTTTCAGACATACGGCTCGTTTCACTATATGCGCAGGGTGCGCAAAACATGAAAGCGCACCGGGTTTGTCGTCGACCCTCGGTCGGACCTAGTTTTTCGGATACACCGTGACCGAATCCTCACCCGAAACCGAAATATAATATCGGGTCAGCTGATCCACGCGCACCATGCCGTAGCGCAGTGCGTACTCCTCGATGAGAAGCAGGTCGTTTTTGCGATCCAACTCCAACTGCGCCTCGGTTTTTTGCTCGGTCAGATCGCGTACCTCGTTTTGCAGTTGAAGAACCTTGGACTGATATTCGCTCAGTTTCACGGAATAATAGATCAGATAAGAAGCCAAAAGCGAACAGGCGAACACCGTGATCAAAAGAAAAAGCGGTAAGGGCTTGCGCTCCTTATCCTTTACGGTATGTACCACGGTTTTCACGCGGAAGGGACTGAGTGCCCGCCGCGCTTCCCGTTTTTCGTCTTTTTGTCGCAGATCCTCCTGCTGTTGACGCTCGGCTAACGGCGTAAGCAGTCGGTGCGGACCGGCGGGCGCGTTGTGCGCGCCGCCCCCCTTGCCCGCCGATGTGCGGATCTGCGTTTGGTTCGGAGCGCCGTAGGAGGTCGATCCGCCGCGATTCTGCCCGCGAGAGGGCTTGGTCTGATTCGGCATGCTCGTCTCCTTTCCCCAAACGCATCGGGAGATGCGTATGATTTCGCCGCGCGGCAGATCCGGCGGCGGATTTACAGTTTTTCGATAATTCTGACCTTTGCGCTTCTTGCGCGCGGGTTCTCTTCCAGTTCAGCAGCGGACGCGATAATGGGTTTGCGGTTGACCACACGGACGACAGGCTTCCTGCCGCACACGCACACGGGAAAATCGGGCGGGCAGACGCATCCTTTCGCCAGATCGGCAAAGGTCTGCTTTGTGATCCTGTCCTCTAAGGAATGAAAGGTGATCACAACGCCCCGACCGCCGGGCTTGAGCGCCTGTACCGCAGTGCGCAGTGACGGCTCGATGCATGCAAGCTCGCCGTTCACCTCGATGCGGATCGCCTGAAAGGTGCGCTTGGCGGGATGATGACCGCCCTCCCGCGCCTTTTTCGGGATGGCACTTTTCACCAGTTCGCTCAACTCCGCCGTGGTTCTCAGGGGCGCGGACTCCCGCGCGCGGCATATTTCGCGGGCAATGCGCGGCGCAAACCGTTCCTCGCCGTAATCAAACAGGATGCGGGTCAGCTCCCGCTCCGAATAGCCGTTCACCACATCGGCGGCGCTTGTCGGTCGGCTCTGATCCATCCGCATATCCAGCGGCGCATCGTGCATATAAGAAAAGCCTCGCTCCGGCGTGTCCAATTGATAAGAAGAAACTCCGAGGTCGACAAGAAAACCGTTGAGCTGTCTGCCGTCCAGAATGTCCGCAATTTCGGAATAATTCCGATGCACCAGCTCCACCCGATCGCCGTAGCATGCAAGCCGTTCACGACAAGCCGCGATCGCGGCGGCGTCCTGATCGATGGAAATGAGCCGTCCGCCCTCGCCCAAGCGCTCGGCAATGGCGCTCGAATGACCGCCGCCGCCCGCCGTAAAGTCCGCATACAGACCGTCCGGCACGATGCAAAGACCCTCAATGCATTCGTCAAGCATGACGGGACGGTGAGAAAACCGAATCTTCGCTTCGTCCATCAGAAATCCAGACCTTTCAGAATTTCCAGCACATCCGCATCGCTCACACTGCTCATCACGGTGTTCAGCTCATCCTCGTCCCAGATCTCGGCATGATTGGACATACCGATGGTGACAAGATTCTTCTTCAGCCCCGCGTGCGCCTTGAGCTTGGCGGGGATCAGGATTCTTCCCTGCGCATCGGGCGTGAGCGGATCGGATACCGACGAGAAGATCGCCATTTTTACATGACGGCTTGCGGCTTCGGGCAGGGAATCCACCCGTTTGGCAAATGCCTGCCATGCTTCCTCCGGATAAACGGCAATGCAGGATTCCATGCCGCGCACCAGACGAATGACGTCGCCCAGCTGTTCCCGCAGTTTTGCAGGAAGAATGGTTCTGTTTTTTGCATCGAGCGTATGAGAATATTCACCGACAATCACGGAACATCTGCACTCCTTTCCGGTAAATTCAGGTATTTCTGGGCGTAGATGGTTAAAAAATGGATTTTTCTTCCACAAAGAACCACTTTCCGCCACACCGTTATTATATAACATTCCGCCCCAAATTGCAATAGCCTGACAGACGCTTTTGTGAATTTTTCGTAAATATGAAAAAAGAGCGCCTGTTAGGCGCTCCCGAGACACAGAGAAAGCAGACCTTCCGGGGAACGGAAAGCCTGCTTTCTCTGCAATTCGGCACATATAATATGTATATAAACGGAAATATCCGACAGCGCAATCAGTCCAGCGCGTTGAGCTTATCCACGCGTGCCTGATGTCTGCCGCCGGCAAAGGGCGTGGTCACAAACAGATCCACCATATCGAGGGCAAGCCCTTCTCCCACGACGCGCCCGCCCAGGCACAGCACGTTTGCGTCATTGTGCTCCCGCGTGAGGCGCGCACTGTACGTGTCCGAACAGCAGGCGGCGCGGATGCCGCGATGCTTGTTTGCCGCCATGCTCATGCCGATGCCCGTTCCGCATACCAAGATGCCAAGTTCGCATTCCCCTGCGGCGACCGCCTCACACAGCGGGTGTGCATAGTCGGGATAGTCAACCGACGCGGCGGAATCGGTGCCGAAATCGCGGCAGACATAGCCCGCCTCCTCCAGGTGTGCGCGGATTCTGTTTTTCAGTTCGTATCCGCCGTGATCGGCGGCAAGTGCGATGATCTTCTTCATGATTTATCTCCTCAGTTCTTATGCTGTACCCGAAATCGGGCGTAATTCATTTCGTTTTCGCAGTATGATATCGAAGCCGAAGGCAGGACGGGCGCTTCACGCTTCCCCGCCCTCCAAAGCGGCAAGACGTTCCCGCTCCGCCTGGGTCGGACGCAGATAAAAGGGCTTGAGCGCAGTATCGGTGCAAACGCCGACGCCCTCGTCATACATTCTCTGCGCACACAGCGCCGCGGCAAAGCCGGACGGACGCACGAGCACCTCGGGCGTAGGGATAACGAATTCGCTTCCCTGCATCGCACGCGTCAGCGCATGCGTGCCGTCTCCCACAAAGCAGACCCGCTCGCCGCGCCGTGCCAGCTCCGCGCACAGCTCCTCGCCCGATATGAGACGGGTATCGCACAGCTTTTCCCCGTTCTGATACAACGCATTGTAAAAGGTGTTGCGGCGCGCATCCATCACGGGACAGACCAGAATGTCGGGAACGCCGCGCAGATTCTCTGCCAGAACATCGACCGAGCACAGCGCCACACACGGCTTGCCGCGCCCGAACGCCAGTCCCTTGACCGCCGATACCCCGATGCGGATGCCCGTAAAAGAGCCGGGACCGACGGTGCAGGCATACAATTCGATGTCCTGCGGCAGAATGTGCGCGGACTCCATCATCTGCGCGACCGCAGGCAGAAGGGTCTCGCTGTGTGTTTTCGCACCGTCCACAGAGGTCTGTGCGATCAGAGCGTCGCCGTCTGCCAGTACCGCCGTCGCCGTGACGGCAGAGGTATCAACCGCAAGTGTCAGCATATCCGTTATCCGTCCTTTGCTTTCTTTCATTTTGTAACAGTCCGATCACCGAACGTCCGTTTCCGCCGCACCGATCCGACAGACCGTGATCCGTCTGCTGTCCGTGTCCCGCTTCTGTATCTCAACCCGATAATAGACCTCGGGCAGGGCATACGGGATGTTTTCGCACCATTCGGCGGCGATCACACAGGTGGGAGTGCGTCGGTCGGGCGTGAAATAATCGTAGAAGCCAAGGGACAAAAGGTCGTCCTCGTCGGTAATGCGGTACATATCGAAATGATATAAGACCGTGCCCGCCGTGCGGTATTCGTTCACCAGCGCATAGGTGGGGCTGGATACCGAAGCGTCGGGCGTGAGGATCGACGCCATCCCGCGTACAAACGCAGTCTTTCCCGCGCCGAGATCTCCGTACATAGCGACAAACGTGACCGCATTTCGCGGCAATTGCGCGGCGAACGCGGCACCCGCACGTTCCGTTTCCGCGGCAGAAGCGGATATGAGATCGAATACAGGGGTGTGTTTTCTGTCTGCCATGCGTCAGCCTCCGTTTTTTGTCAGTTCTTAGCCGATTTTCTGCTCGGACTCTTTTTATTGTATCACATTTCCTCGGGTTCGTAAAGTATTTTTTCATCTTTTCCTTCGGAATCTCTTTACAAACGGACATATTCGTGATATAATGATCATGTTGTACGGTATATCTGCCCGTGGCACAGCTGGATAGCGCGTTAGACTCCGACTCTAAAGGTCAGCGGTTCGAATCCGCTCGGGCAGGCCAAGAATCCTGCACATCAGTGCAGGATTCTTACTTCTTCACTATTCACTCTTCACTTTTCACTTCCCCTCTTCCCTTTTCCCTTATTAACCCTTTTACTAAAAATCACTGCCACCGGGTAGGAAATGCATTTGCATTCGTCTGCACATCGTTAGGTCTTGGAAGATGTGTTCACGGGTGCTTTTATTTTTGTTTCGGAGGAAAACGGTCATGAAGTCCGTAGTCAAACGCATCACATCTTATTTTACGCGCGGAGAACTGCTTCTGTGGAGCCTGTCGGTTCTGATCATCACGGTATCTTTTTTTCTGCTCGACCGTGAAAACGTTCTCACGCTGATCGCTTCACTGGTCGGCGCCACCGCCCTCATCTTCAATGCTAAGGGAAACCCCGTAGGACAGGTGCTTATGGTGGTGTTCAGCATCATCTACGGCATCATTTCCTATACCTTTTCCTATTACGGGGAAATGATCACATACCTCGGCATGTCCATGCCTATGGCGATCATCGCGCTGATCGCATGGCTCCGCCATCCGTATAAAGGCAAACGCGCCGAGGTGCAGGTGAACAGCCTCCGCCGCACGGAAATTGCATTCATGTTTGCCTTCACCGCGCTCGTGACCGTTCTGTTCTGGTTCGTTCTTCGGGCACTTGATACGGCAAATCTGTTCTTCAGTACGGTGTCGGTTGCCACCAGCTTCTTAGCCGTCTATCTCACCTTCCGTCGCAGTGCCTTTTATGCGGTCTCCTATGCCGCAAATGACGTCGTCCTCATCATTCTCTGGACGCTCGCCACCATCGAGGACGCCTCCTATCTTTCGGTCACACTTTGCTTTTTCATGTTTCTGGCAAACGACATTTACGGCTTTGTCAATTGGTCCGCCATGCGAAAACGGCAACTGGAAGGCTGAAATTTCGTTTTTAACTTGTACTGCGATTCCTGTAATCGCGGCACGGTGTGTTGTTCCGTGTTGTTTTGTCACAATAATGGTATCCCGATGAGGAGATGGAATAAAATTGATAGAGAAATCGATTGGTCGGCGTATCAAAGAACAACGGAAAAAGAATAAAATGACGCAGGAGGTTCCGGCAGAAAAGCTCGGAATCGGCAAAAATCATCTTTCCGCAATTGAACGCGGCGTTTACCGTGTCCAAATCGAGACCTTAATCATGATCATCAATTGCCTCGGCTGTACTGCAGACGATTTGTTCTGTGATGAGGTTGCCAACGGATACCAAATCCGTGCCAACCGTCTTTCCGAAAAAATTGAAAAGCTCCCGCCGGAGGAACAAAATCGGATTTTAGCAGTGGTTGACACCTTGGTGGAATATGCAGGAAAATAACCGCCGCGATCTGCATAAATAAAAAATCTGCGTTTTTTCGCAGATTTTTTCGTGCTCCGCAAAGGAATCCTCCTCACCGTACGGCATATCGGTCGTTCTGTGTTTGAAGAAAACGTGCCTTGATTTCTAATGCGAAATAGGCGTGGTGAGCGGGCGACCAG
>CABUHM010000038.1:0-9464 GCA_902491355.1 uncultured Eubacteriales bacterium | reverse complement strand
TGCCTGCAAAACGGCAAAGCGGTGCCGCTGACAGAAGATCTGCGGCGCACAATTCTCGAACAAAACAAGAACATGGCGGACCGCGCACTCCGCGTGCTTGCGGGCGCACAGAAGGTACTTGATGTCGAACCGACGAGCTATGAATCGGACAGCGCGGAACGCGACCTGTGCTTTGTGGGGCTTGTAGGCATGATCGACCCCGTGCGTCCCGAGGTAAAGGCGGCAATTGCCGAGTGCCGTTCGGCGGGCATCCGTCCCGTGATGATCACGGGCGACCACCGCGACACCGCCGTCGCCATCGCCACTGAGCTGAACATCATCTCCGACCCCTCGCAGGCAATTACAGGCGCCGAGCTTGACGCCATGCCCCCCGAGCAGTTCGACGTCACCCGCTATTCGGTGTACGCGCGTGTCCAACCCGAGCATAAAACGCGGATCGTGCAGGCATGGCAGGATCAGGGCATGATCACCGCCATGACGGGCGACGGCGTGAACGACGCACCGTCCATCAAAAACGCTGACATCGGCGTGGGCATGGGCATCACGGGCACCGACGTTACCAAAAACGTAGCCGACATGATCTTGACCGACGATAACTTCGCCACCATCGTTTCGGCTGTGGGAGAGGGTCGCCGCATTTACGATAATATCCGCAAATCCATTCAGTTCCTGCTTGCCTCCAATCTGTCCGAGGTGCTTTCCATCTTTATCGCCACTCTGTTCGGCTTTACCCTGTTCGGACCGGTGCATCTGCTGTTCATCAACCTGATCACCGACTGTCTGCCTGCCCTGTCCCTCGGCATGGAGCGCCCCGAAAAGGACATCATGCAACGCAAGCCCCGCAGTGCCAAGGAAGGCATTTTCGCGGGTGGTCTCGGCTTAGCCATCGGCTATCAGGGCGTGCTCGTCACCCTCATCACCCTCGCTTCCTATCTACTCGGACGGTTCGTGCTTCACGCAGGACCGGCAGACGAAGCCGCTTCCTTCGGCACCACCATGGCGTTTCTGACCCTGTCCATGGCAGAGATCTTTCATGCATTCAATATGCGCTCCCTGCACGGCTCGATCTTCAAAATGTCGCACCAGAACCGGTGGCTGTGGGGCTCTGCCGCACTGTCCCTCCTGCTGACCACTGCCGTCATTGAGATCCCCTTCCTCTCCGACCTGTTCGAGTTAGCGCCCCTGAGCCTGCGGGAATACGGTGTTGCCCTTGTGCTTGCCATCCTCATGATCCCCGCCGTGGAGCTGACCAAGCTGATCGGACGCTGTATCCGACGCGGCAAAGAACGGTAATCGAAACCGCTTGGATTTTCCCTGCACCGCGCAGAAATCCCCCACCGCTTCGATGGTATGCCGAAGCGGTGGGGGATCATTTTTGCTTTTTTAATCGAAAAGCTCGGAGAAGTCGGACGTCAGAATCAAGCCGACCGGATACGCCCAAAGGGTGGACTCAATCACCTCGAGCCGTCCGTCATACTGCAACGCAAGACGCATGCTCAAGGCATCGGGATCGCCTCCTTCAAACATGCCGCCCAAAACGCGAATTTCGGTGTCGGTCAGCATCACATAGTACGGTGACTGCGCACCGCCGTAGGAATAATACGAATTGCCTTGATACCATACGGGAGCGCCGCTGTTTTCATCCCGCTCGCTGACAAACATTCTCTCAGTCAGACAGCACGCCTCATCATTCGGCGCATCGAGCTGAAATGCCGAGCCTACGACCATATCATCCTGCACTCTGAGATTTCCGAGGTATTCCACACCCATCTTAAGATGAAGCTTGGGATTCAGAAATTGCTCCATACCGCAATAGATGCACTTGCCGTTCTCGAATCGGTGGTCGCCCTTTGCTCCCTCGACCGCACCGCAGACCGAACAGGTCTTGGAACGCTGACATGTGGCTTCCTCCCACCGATGCCCCAACGCCGTGCCCTGCGTCTCGCCGCAGGCGCACCTTGCCGCCTCGGTACAGGTCGCATCGGAAAAATGATGTACGTGGGGTTCGGTGGTCGGGGCTGTCTCGGTGGACGGCGCTGTGCTTTCGGGGGCTGTTGTGATCGGTTCGGTTTCCGCGGTCGTGACGGCATCGGTGTCGGGTTCGCCACCGTCGGTATCAGCACTTGTGTCGCGGTCGCCACGGTAGACAATGATCACATTGATGGATAAGTGCCACTCATCGGCGGCGTCCTTTGCCGCATCAGACGATTCATCCAAAATCTCGTCCTCGTTCAGCGATGGATCTTGAATGTCCCGGATCCCGATTTCGATTTTGGCATCGCCCCGAATATAGCCTTTCTTGTTTGCAACCGAGACGAATGCACGGATCACAGACGTGTAATGCGCGTTTTCCGTCGGGATCTCGGAAATCACATCCTGCGCATCGTCGTTCGCCGCCTCGATTCGCAATACCTTTCCGAAAAAGTCGATATATATATTGATCGACGGGTTGATCTCCGCATGAATGACCGCCGCATAGTCCACCGGCTGTTGGGTTTCGGGAGTATTATCCGTTCCCGAATCGTCATGACCGCATGCAGTTGCGCACAGCAAAAGAAGCATGCAGAGAAGTAATGCAATGGTTCTTTTCATTCGCTATACCTCACAATGCGATTTTACGGCTCATACACCGTCGGGATACCGAACCGCTCGCACAATTCGACGAGCGACAGCTCCCCGCGATAATATTTCACGCCGTCCAGATACAGGCATCCGTCCGAGCCGTATTCCACAGAATATGTAGTTTCCGATCCGATATTATCCGAACCACTGTTCACGCTATCACCGACGGCACTCATGGTCAAGGTTTTAGCAGAATCCGAATAGGTATATTTTCCGAATGTTGACGGGAAACCCATCCCGGTGGTATACCAGCAAGTTCCCTGATTAGGAGAATACACACTGCCAACCGCAGGATCATCCGGAGCTAATTTGACCTTGTAGCTTCGTTCCTCAACATATCCACCGTATGAATCAAATTTTAAGGTAACCAGATAGAGTCTTTCTTCCGTACCCCATTCACGAGTATAGGATTCTGTATATGCCGTTTCCCAGATTTGCTCCTGTACAAGCGTTTGATCGTTCCACGAAGCGCAAAGGCTGACACCGTCGCGGAATAATCTCACATCCACATGTGTTTTTTCGAGATCACAGGACATTACATTATCTGATAAAGAATAGGTTCCGTGATCATGGTTTTCGGACTCGATCCACTGGTAATCTTTTCCACGGCACACTAAATGTACATCGTAGTAACCGTTATCCCATTTTGACAACTCGTAAATATCTTCTAAGTAGTAAACCTTTCCGCCGTCATAAACGTCAAGATAAAGCACGCGCAACGAAGAGCCGCTCTCCACCGCACAGCTATACGTACCCACGATTTCGGCAGACGAAATCGGTTCGGTTTCGGGCGGCACGGAAGTGGATGAATCGTCGGGCGATTGTGTGCCGTTATCGGTTTGAGAGCCGGTAACCTCGCTTGTGGGCAGTACATCGGGCAACTTGTTTCTCTGCCGTCCTCCGAAAATATACTGCAAATTCGATAGACTATGGTAAAAACGTCCGATATTTCGGTAGCTCTTTTCGTATTTGCCGATAATATACGGATAGGTTACAATATTCTCATCATTTGTGTCCCAAGTCGAGCCATAGGTAGCAAAGCCCGGTTCTCCATTGGTATCAGTGGTCAATTTTCGTATCTTGTTAAAGACAACAACTCCGGATTCCGGCGTGACAAACGCAATAATATCGCCCCCTTTGAGCGTGGTGCAATCCACCTTTTTTACCAAGACCAGATCGTCTACGCGCAAAGTCGGATACATGAAACCGCTATCACTATAGTAAACAAACATATTATATCCAAATAAAGTACGATCCGTTCTGTCAACAACAAAAGCGGGCGCAATTATGACAAACAATGCGGAAAACAGCAAGACCGCCGCCACAGACACTGTAACCGCAACTGCACATTTGCTGAGACGGCTCGTTTTTGCGGGAGCCGCAGATTTCGGCTCAGCCATTTCCAGTGCAATTGTGAGCAACAATTTTTCATATTCATCTGCCTGAGACGTTGCCTCCGGAATTCCCCACTCCATTGCCAAGCGGAACCAATATGCCTCCTGCAGGTTGTCGCCGCGCTCCCGATACGCAAGGACGAGCAACCACGATGCCTCGGCGCTTCCGCGCTGTGCCGCCTCGGTGAGCATCGGCACCGCCTCATTTGAGGGAAGCTGTTTTGCAAGATCGGTCAATGCGGGGTAATACTTGGCATCGGCGGCAATGTGAAGAAGCTCCAGCGCATCGCCGTCATAGGTCGGCGCATCGCCGCGACGAAGCTGTGCCAAGCGGTATGCCGCATAGGGATTTCCCTGCCGTGCCATCTGACCCAGCGTATCTTCGTCCTCTTTTCCCGTATATCCGCTCTTCATTGCCGCAATTTCGCTGTCGCTTGCCGACAGACGGAATTTTGCATAATCGCGGATCGCGGTATTTTCGTGCGCCGTCGCCTTTGCCCGAATCTCAGCCGATTGATACCCCGCCTCGGTATTCTTCCCCCGCCATTTCAAAAGGCTGACCGGGAAGAAAAGACCGTATATGCCGAGTGTGAGCGGAAACAGAAAGGCAAGCAGAAGATATTTTAAGAAAAGCTCGCCGCCCTTGCCGCGAAACTCCATGGGACTGCCGCCGATGTGAGTATGTCTTGCCTCCCATTTTTCCACCATGACGCTTGCCGAAGCCGAGGGTGCACACCGTCAGTAAAAAGCGCATGATATGGATACCGAGAAAGCCGCCCGCACCGCCTGAAAAATAGCTGTCCGGTTCGTCTGTGCCGTCCGCATACACCGTATGCTTTACGACCCATTTTTTCATACCCAGACCGAGCAATATGCCGTAGATGCCGAGCGTGATGACGGTCAAAAACCACCACAGAATGTATCGCCCGATGAGCTGATGCCCGTGGCCGTTGAATTTCAGCCTTCTGCCGTGAATGAGCGTATGCTTGGTTTCCCACTTTTGCAACATGCAAAGCATCCATGGGTAAGCAATGCCCAAGGTGATAACGCTTACCAAAAATGCCAAAATGCGGTAGCCGATCAATTGGAATGTGTTGCCGTCAAAGCGGGATTCGTTGCTGACTGGTTCCTGATTCATGTTTGTTCGCTCCTTCGATCAAATTGCAATAAGAAATGGGCTGTTTGCGTTGCGAATGGGGACGCGCCCCGATGAAGATGACATGTTTCCCTTTTTGGATCATAATATGATATGATATGACTTTATTGTAGCAACTAATTCGCAGTTTGAAATAGTTTTTCGCGATTTTAATGAATGATTTTTCAACGAATATGCGTTTCAAGGTGTGCCTATGCGCGGCAGAAAAGGAAAATGTGTCGGATGTACAAAGACAACCGACACATTTTTGTGTTGATTCATGCGGGTACGTTAAAAAACTACAGGTCACACGTCGCCGCCCACCCGTTCGATACGGAACGGATGCGCCGCATCGCCCGAGCAATACAGGGAGATGGGAGTGTTTCCCTGCCGCACCATAGAAGCCGCCTCCGAGAGGTGGGTCACAAAGACGAAGCGGCAATGCAAGCGCTCCAGTGCGCACAAAATGGGATAGATTCCTTGCGCGCCCTCGCGGTATGCCGTGGTCTGGAAGGTCTCGTTGAGCAGGACGAGGGAATGCGGACGGACAGCGTCCATGATCGCGGCGATCTCGCGCACCTCGCCCTCAAAGCGTCCCGCAGGAGAGTCCGAACGGTCATCCTCCTCCGCCGACGAAAAATGCGCAAAAATGCCGCACCGCACCGAAAGACGCGCGTCCTCGGCGCAAATCGGAAGCCCCGCCTGTGCAAAGAGCTGTGCCGTGCCGAGCGCGCGCAGAAACACGGTTTTGCCCGTGGAGTTATCGCCGCAGATGAGCATACTGCCGCCCGCCTGCATGGAGACGTCGTTCCCCACGATGCGCTCGGACGGAATGCCCTCGAGCACAAGAAACGGATCCTGCAAGCCGTGAATCTCCGTGATATCGCACGCGGTATCCTCCGTTTTCGGGAAGCAGAGCGGCATGCCCCATTCGGTGAGGTGCGCCGCATAGGCAATGGCGGCATCGTAAAACTGCATCTCGCGGGACAGTCCGGAAAATGTCTCATACACACCGTCGGTGATAGCCGCAAGCATACGGTCGATGCGGGAGAGCGCATCGGCGGTCAGGCGGCGGCAACCGTCCTCGGCGCCGTCGTCAAGTACGACGGACGGCACGGCATCCTTCTTTTGCAGAAGGGTGCGCAGAAGCGATTTTTTCTCCTTATCCGACTTGCCCTCCACGATATCGGTCAGATCGCAGGCGCAGACACGCAGACTGTCGTCAAGCGACACCAAAACCGAAAAATGATAATCCTCGGCTTCGTGATAACGGAAGCGCGCGGCAATATCCGCCACCTCGCCCAAGGCACGGTTACTTCGCATGGCGGCGCAGTGATCACGCATGGCGGTAAGGCAGGAGGACTGCACGGGATGGCGGGTCAGGATATCTTCAAAATTCTCATAAAAGGACAGAAGCGTGCGCGGAAACACGGCTGTGACCTTGAGGGAAGCGAACGCGCGGTTCAGGAGGACGCCGCAATCGGCATCGGGGGGAGGTACCTGCACGCCCGAGCGAAGCTCGAGCCAATCGCCGCGGATGCGGTCATAGCGGTGAAACGCCACCTTCAGCTCATCGAACAAGGCGGGATCTGCGATAAAATCGCGGTATATCTCCTGCCTGTGCACGATATTTTCCACGCGCAGGAGGGGACGGCTCAGAACATGCAGAAATGCCTCGGTCGGCGCGCCGTCCCCGCAAAAGGCACGGGCGGTGCGGTCGAGCGACATTTCGTACCGCACGTCGGACGCGACCTCGTTCTGTTCCTCCGGCACGGCATACAACAGTGAAAATTTCATATCGGTTTACGCCTCCTTCCCTTTTCCGTCTCCCGCAAAACGACGCAGGAGATCGTCCTCGGTCAGGCGATATTTGCGTAGAATGTCCTGTGCGAACGAGGCTGTCGCCTCACTTGATCTATGGATCTTAAAGGTACGGCTGTGACAATCATCCGACACGACCTCGGCGCACAGGGACGGAAATTCGGACGATGCTGCGGCGTGCTGATGGGTGACGTACAGCCCGAAATTTCCGCTCTCCCGTATGCGATGCGCCAGCGCCTCGGTCTTGGCGGATGCCTTTTCGTCGGTGGTGGTGGAAAATGTCTCGTTGAGCAGAACAAGCGCCCTGCCCGTGACGGCGGAAAGCATCAGTTCCACGCGCCGTTCCTCATCGGCAAAGCGTCCGTCCGCCGCAAAGCGCTCGTCGGCGGGAAAATGGGAGACAACACCGCCCAATTCGCACAGAGTCGCCTCGCGGCACGGCGCGGGAACGCCGAGCATGGCAAAATAGGCGCAGATGCCCACGGCACGCAGAAATGTGGTCTTGCCGCCGCCGTTCGCGCCGATCACGAAATAAAAGGGATCGGTTTCGTCCAGAGTCACATCATTCGGCACAATCTCTGTCACGCCGCGCGTCAGGAGCGAGATATCATATGCTTCTCTGAGCGAAAGGACTGCGGCACCGTCCACATCGGGCGTGGTGAGGCGGGGCAGAACGGTGGGAATGCCGCATGCGGCAAGCCGACGCGTCAGAGCGTATGCCTGCAAATAGAAGGAGAGCTGATCGGCATAGGAATACACACTGTCGTCAAAAAAGTCACCGTACCGCACGGCAAAGGCGCGCAGTGTCTGCAACACCTCGGGGTAAAGAGACAAAAGTCCCGTGATCTGATACGGATCGGGGTCGCATACCGACTTTTCCTCCGACAGCCCGATGCCCAACTGCACCGCACAGCGGGAGAGCCGCTCCGAAAAGTTCTCGGGCACGGCGGCGGACAAGGTCACGCGACTTCCCGTATCCCGTGTTTTTCCCGTGAGCTTGAGACTGTAGCGGAAAAGAGGGCCGGTCGCGGTGTCCAGCGCATCAAGGTCACGCTTCATCGCCGCATAGTCCTCGGATGCGGAGAGGTCGGAAAACAGGCGTACAAATGCGTCAAAAAACGTACCCTGTATGCGGCAGTTTGCGGCTTTCCCCGTCCAATGCCACAGGCGTCGGTGCAGGAGGAAAAACAGCACCGTTCGCTCCTCCTCACAGTGCGCGGCGGTCATAAGACTGTGCAGGCGGCAGATCTCCTCCATTTCATCCTGAAGCTCGGTCAGCTCGGCGACAAGAGTTTCGTCTGCCGCAAGGGCGCAAAACACCTCATGCCGTGCCGCAATATCCGCAGGAAAGCACGCGCCGCCCAATTCGGGGTGCGAACACAGGAGGGGAAACAGCTCCGCCAAGCGCAGATCATTGCACAGGGTTGATACATATGACGTATTCTTGCGTTGGCTCGACGTATACAAAACATTCGGATAAGCCATAGTGAATTCCTTTGCCCTTTCGGGACGAATGAATGAAGCCTCCTGCCGCATTGTCTGCGCCAGGAACGGTAAATAACATGAGTTTTCCTGAAATGCGCGCGGATCAGCACTTTGCAGCAAAGCGCTTGAGGCGGGCAACGGCGCGGTGATACAGCACCTCCGCCTTCTTTTCCAGATCGGACAGGACGCGCATCACGGGATATGCCATGAGCAGGAAGGTGAGCAGGACCAATATGGATTGCACGGAAAGGCGCGACAGAATGACGTCCGAGGTGAACACCGAACTCACAAAACAGCTCACGGTCAGACCGACAAGCAAAGCGATCCAGAGGATGCGCCGCATCAGGTTGAAGGGCTGACACACGCGGTACAGCATCATCATACCCACAAAGCCGATCAAAATGGCGGAAACGGTTCCAACCTCCCCTGCATCCATATGGAACAGCTCACGGTACGCAAGCACAAATCCGACAAGGAACACATTTGTAAAGCCCGACGGCGCGGCGCGGTACAGAACCGAGCTCATAAACTGACCGCGTATACGGTTCTCGTTCGGCTCCAGTGCAAGGAAGAAGGACGGGATGCCGATGGTGAAAATATTGATGAGGGTCAGGTGCACGGGCTGGAGCGGATAAGCAACGCCCACGCTGATGGTGATGAGCGCCAGAAACAGGGAGAAAATGTTCTTTACGAGGAAGAGCGCGGCGGAACGTTCGATATTATTGATCACGCGCCTGCCCTCCGCCACGACCGACGGCATATGGGAGAAGTCGTTATCCAAAAGCACAAGCTGTGCCACCTGCGACGCCACCTCGGAGCCTGACGCCATGGCGACCGAGCAGTCGGCATCCTTGAGCGCAAGAACGTCGTTGATGCCGTCACCGGTCATTGCCACGGTGTGTCCCGCACCCTTCAGGGCACGGATGAGCCAGCGCTTCTGCTCGGGCGTCACACGTCCGAACACGGTATATTCCTCGCATGCCGCCTTGACCTTTTCGTAGGTATTC
>CABUHM010000037.1:0-9593 GCA_902491355.1 uncultured Eubacteriales bacterium | reverse complement strand
GGTCGCGCGGTCGAATTCGAGCCGATCGGTGAGAGGAAAGCTCACCGAATTGAGGTTGCGGCACAGGACGCCGTCCCGCTCGGCATAGCGGGGACGGGCATCGTCCACTCCGTCAAACGCCATGGGATAGACGCTGTTTTGCAGATATTCCGCCGTATAGACCGATTCCGCCGCCGTTTTGATCTCGGCGATCGACTGATACTTTGCCGTCGGCGAGACACGCATATACTGTCCGCCCGTGACGCTTTCCATCGGCTCGGCGTTTTCGTCCTCCAAGGGCAGACCGTCCCCGAAGAAGATCTCGTTCATCTCGAGGGAGAGCGGAACCAGCTCCGACAGGATGCTCCGCGCCTCCTCATCGGACATCTTTACCGAGCACCCGCTCAGCGCACCGAGCAATATGCCCATGCACAAAAGCACCGTGAGGGCGCGCCGTATCGGTGTTACGGGAAGGGTGGGGCATGTGCGCTGTCTCATTCCTGATCGTCCCCGCCGTCGTCGGCTTCGTCGGAGATATCGGTCACGTCCGCATCGGAAACGTCGCCGACCTCAACCGGAATCGCGCCCTCCTCGGGTGCGGGAAGGGTCACAGGCTCCGCGCCGTCGCCGCTTTTCCCCTGCTCTTCTTCCTCTGCCTCGGTCGCCACATGGGCAAACTGTACGATGACCGAGCCTTCGGTGGGACGCATCACAATGACGCCGCCTGTGGCACGTCCGTACACGGGAATATCCGAAACGGGCGTGCGGATGATGATGCCGCCCGAGGTTATGAGCAGAAGATCCTCGGTCTCCGCCACTGCCGCGATGCCCGCGACCCGTCCGGTGCGATCCACGTTGTGGCAACGCACGCCCTTACCGGCGCGGTGCTGGACGGGATAGTCGGACATGCGGGAGCGCTTGCCGTAACCGTTTTCCGAAACCGTGACAAGTAATTTATCCTCGTCCACAACGGCGGCGCCCACCACGCGGTCGCCCTCGTCCATGCGAATGCCGTACACGCCCTGCGTGTTGCGTCCGGTGGGAGTGATGTCGGTCTCGGGGAAGCGGATGGACATGCCCTGTGCGGTCGCCAGGAGCACCTGATCCTCGCCCGTGGTATGTGCCGCAAAGAGCAGTTCGTCTCCCTCACGCAGGAGGATCGCGATCTTGCCCGAGCGGCGGATGTTCTCATATTCGCTCAGAGGCGTACGCTTGACAAAGCCCTGACGCGTGACCATGGTCAGATATCCGCCGTCCTCAAAGCCGGGCAGGGAGAGCATGGAGGTGATCTGTTCGCCTTCCTCCAGACCCAAGATATTCACGATATTCGTGCCCTTGGCAATGCGGGAGGATTCGGGAATCTGATATGCTTTCCGCAGATAGACCTTGCCGAAATTCGAGAAGAGCAAGAGCAGATCGTGGCTGTGCATGGAGATGACCTGCTCGGCAAAATCCTCTTCCTTTGTGGTCATTGCCTTGGTGCCTCTGCCGCCGCGGTGCTGTGCGGTATATTCCGAAACTGCCTGACGCTTCATGTAGCCCGCGTTGGTCAGGGTGATCATGCAGGTGTGACGCTCGATCAGATCCTCGGGAACGATCTCGTTCTCCATGGGGACGATCTCGGTGCGGCGCGCATCGCCGAAGCGGCGCTTGATCTCCAGCATTTCGTCGCGGATGATCTCCTTGACCTTGACCTCGGAGCGCAGAATTTCTTCAAATTCGGTGATCATTTCATACAGTCTTGCCAGACGGTCCTCCACCTTCTGCCGTTCCAGACCGGACAGACGTCCCAGCGTCATATCCACGATCGCCTGTGCCTGAATGTCGGACAGGGCGAACGCCGCAATGAGCTGTGCCTTGGCATCGGGAATGGACGCGCTGGCGCGGATGATGCGGATGACCTCGTCGATATTGTCGATGGCGATTTTGTAGCCCTCGCAGATGTGAGCGTCGCGCTTTGCCTTTTCCAGATCGAAGCGGACGCGGCGCACGATGACCTCCTCCTGATGCCTGACATACAGCTCAAGGATCTGCTTGAGGTTCAGAATGCGCGGAATATTGTCAACCAGCGCCAGCATGTTCACGGCGCAGGTATCCTGCAACTGGGTGTAGGCATAGAGCTGATTGAGGATGAGCGGACCGTTTGCGTCGCGGCGGTATTCCACCACGATGCGCATGCCGGCGCGTCCGCTTTCGTCGCGGATGTCGGTCAGACCGTCGATGCGCTTGTCCTTGTGGCAGTCCGCCATCGCCTTGACCAGATTTGCCTTATTGACCATGTACGGAATTTCCGTAATGATGATGCGGTGCTTTGCTTCCTCCACCTCTGCCTTGGCGCGCACCACGATGCGGCCGCGTCCGGTGGTATAAGCCTCCAAGATGCCGTTGGTGCCGCAGATCTGGGCGTTTGTGGGGAAGTCCGGTCCCTTGATATACTGCATCAGCTCGGGAATGGTGATATCGGGATTCTCCATCAGGGCGATACAGCCGTCGATGACCTCGCCTAAGTTATGAGGCGGGATGTTGGTCGCCATACCCACGGCGATACCCACGGAGCCGTTGACCAGCAGGTTGGGGAAGCGGGAGGGAAGCACGCGCGGCTCGGTCTTGGAGTTATCGAAGTTGGGGTCGAAATCCACCACGTTTTTCTCGATATCCCGCATCATCTCGTCCGCCAGACGGGACATGCGCGCCTCGGTATAACGGTATGCGGCGGCGCCGTCGCCGTCCACGTTACCGAAGTTACCGTGACCGTCGATGAGCGGATACCGCAGAGAGAAGGGCTGTGCCAGACGCACCATGGCGTCGTATACGGCGGAGTCGCCGTGCGGATGATAACGTCCCAGCACATTACCGACGGTCGCCGCCGATTTGTGGAAGGGCTTATCGTGGGTCAGTCCGTCCTCGTACATAGCGTACAGAATACGCCGATGCACGGGCTTGAGACCGTCCCGCACATCGGGAAGCGCACGGGACATGATGACGCTCATCGCATAGGAAATGAAGGCGCTTTTGACCTCCTTCTCCATCTGCACGTCAATAATTTTCTGGTCTGCAAAGGATAAATCCTGATTTTCCATGTATAATTTCCGTACCTTTCATCGATTCATCGGTTTATCGTTTCATCATTTGCCCGTCGTTTGGGGCGCGCCGTCCGAAAACGCGGCAAGACAGGTCACTTTCCTGTCCGCGGCATATTGCCGTACCTGCTCGGGGGATGGCATGGTGCTCCCGGGCAACGTAACCTTTGCGCCCGCCGCGCCTGCCGCATAGGCAAGTGCCGCCGCAATGTCGTCCCCTGCCGAGCGGCGCCAGACAAATGCCGCAAGGAAGGTGTCGCCCGCACCCGTAAAGCCGCGCACGGTCACATGTGGTGTGTCCACGGTATACACACCCTCTTCGCCGACGTAGAATGCGCCGTTTCCACCCATTGTACACAGGACGCGCACACCGGTTTTCCGATAGATCTCCACCGACTTTTCCACAGCCTTTTCCACTGTCAGCTCGGGTTCTTCCACCAGTCCGCACAGCTCCGCCAAATTGGGCTTGATCAAGTAAGGACGGGCACAAATCCCCGCTTTCAGCGCGTCGCCGTCGCAATCGAGCACCGTGCATACGCCTAATTTTTCCTGTTTTTCCACAATGGACTTATACACATCCTTTTCCACACCCTGTGGAATACTTCCGCCTAAGAAAAGGAAGGTTTTTTCGCCCGCATCGCGGTTGCGCTTTGCCTGATCGGTCATGGCGCCCAGCAGTACGCGGCATTCACTGCCCGATATGGGACCGCCGCTCTCGTTTGCCTCGGTCCCCGTGCCGTCCCGCGCGATCATTTTCACGTTCAGACGGGTCTCGGCATGGGTCTGCACAAAGCGCGTCTCAATGTCCTCCGCGCGGAGCATCCGGAGCATCTGTTCTCCGACCTCGCCGCCCCAAAAGCCGTATGCCGGCGCGTTCACGCCCATCTGCCGCAGAAAGCGGGACACATTGATGCCCTTCGAGCCCGGTGTGAGCCGGGAAGGCTCCATGGCGCGGTTCAGCTCTCCCGCCTTAAAGGTGTCAAAATACATGGTGCGATCCATGGCGGGGTTCAGGGTCAGCGTATAAAAATGAACGGTTTCCTTTTTCTCCATTGTTTTACCCTTCTGTTTTACCCATTTTTCAACAGTCTGTCGATTACACAGTCACGCGGTCATGCAATCAGATATCCAGATTGCTGACATACTGCGCGTTTTCTTCAATAAATACCCGACGCGGCTCCACCTTATCGCCCATGAGCACCGAGAAGATCTCGTCGCATGCAATGGCGTCCGAGATATCCACACGCTTCAGGGTTCTGCGCGTGGGATCCATGGTGGTCTCCCAAAGCTGATGAGGGTCCATCTCACCAAGACCTTTGTAGCGCTCTACGCGGCAGTTGCCGTTGAATTCCTTGAGATATACGTCTCTTTCCTCATCCGAGAAGGCATAGCGCACCTGCTTGCCTTGAGTCAGCTTGAAAAGGGGCGGCATTGCCAGATACACATGCCCCTGCTCGATGAGCGGACGCATATGACGGAAAAAGAAGGTGAGAAGCAGGATCTGAATGTGAGAGCCGTCCACATCGGCATCCGCCATAATGATGATCTTGCCGTAGCGGAGCTTATTCATATCGAAGTCCTCGCCGATGCCGCAACCCAAGCTCTGAATGATCGGAATGAGCTGGGTGTTGGCATAGACCTTATCCAGGCGGCTCTTTTCCACATTCAGCACCTTGCCTCGCAGAGCAAGGATAGCCTGGAACTTACTGTCGCGTCCGTCCTTTGCCGAACCGCCTGCGGAGTTACCCTCCACTAAGAACAGCTCGGTGACGTCCACGCTCTTTTCCTGGCAGTCTGCCAGCTTGCCGGGCAGGGAAGAGCCTTCCAGAGCACCCTTGCGTCGCGTCAGCTCTCTTGCACGCCGCGCCGCCTCGCGCGCACGGGATGCCTGCACCGATTTTTCGAGAATGGCGCGCCCCGCACCCGGGTTTTCCTCCAAATATTCGGACAGCTTCTCGGTAACCATGCCCTCCACAAAAGAACGCATTTCCGAGTTGCCCAATTTTGCCTTGGTCTGTCCCTCGAACTGTGCCTCCTCCAGTTTGACGCTGACCACGGCGCACAGACCCTCGCGGCAGTCCTCGCCGCTCAGGTTCTTATCGGAATCCTTTAAGATACCCGCCTTTCTGCCGTACTCATTGAGTACCTTGGTCAGTGCCGACTTGAAGCCCGCTTCATGGGTACCGCCCTCCACCGTATTGATATTGTTCGCGAAGGTGAGCAGGGTCTCGTTGTAGGAATCGTTGTATTGCAGAGCCACCTCAGCCGTTGTATAGTCCTTTTGCGCCTTCATATAGATGACGTTGGGGGTCACAAGCTCCGCGTGCTTGATGGAGTTCAGGTGCTCCACAAAGGAACGGATACCGCCCTCATAGTGAAGGACTGCTTCGATCACACCCGTATCGTCGGTATGCACGCCCGATTCATCCACATATTTCAGACGGATGGCGCTGCTTTCGGCGATCTCCTCGGATTCCTCTTCCTCGGATTCCTCCGCCTGTGCCGCCGCCTCGGTCAGCATAGCCGCCGCCGAGTTGATGCCGCCGCCCGAGATGGAGCCGGCTAATTTTCTCTCGTCCCGCAGAATGATCTTCACGCCCGCGTTCAGGAACGCCTGCTCCCGCAGACGGTTGAGAAGCACATCATAGTCGAAAACGGTCTCCTCAAAGATCTCCGGATCGGGCATAAAGCGGATATACAGTCCGTGACGGTCGGTCTCCCCGAGATACGTGAAGGGGGATACCACCTTGCCGCGCTCATACCGCTGGGTATAGGACTTGCCTTCGTAGCAGTCGGTATATTCAAACCACGTGGAAAGCGCATTTACTACCGACGCTCCCACGCCGTGAAGACCGCCCGCGATCTTGTATCCGCCGCCGCCGAATTTGCCGCCTGCGTGCAGGACGGTGAAAACCACCTCGGGCGTCGGGATGCCCATTTTATGGTGGATGGCGGTGGGAATGCCGCGTCCGTTATCCTGCACCGACGCCGAACCGTCCTCATGCAGGGTCACGATAATGTCGGTACATGCGCCCGCCATTGCCTCGTCGATGGAGTTATCCACAATTTCGTAGATCAGATGGTGGAGACCTCTCTGCGAGGTGGAGCCGATATACATGCCGGGACGTTTCCGAACCGCCTCCAGACCCTCCAATACCTGAATCTGTTCCTCACCGTAATTGGTTTGTGTCGTCTGATTATCCTGTGCCATGTCATTCCCTTTCCTTTTTCTTCGGTTGCCTGTCGTTATCCTCGGTCTGTCGGCTTCGTCCGCGGAGTGCCTGCGGCGAAATCTGAGAGAGATATACCTCTCCGCCGCGCGTTACCAAAAACGATTTCGGCAGCTCCTCGCCCACGGCGCTGACCTTGCCTTCGGCTGTTTTTCCGTTGAGATATTTTCGCGTGATCTGTGAAACGGTGGCGGTGTCCAGATCGAATATTCCCAAGATTTCCTTCTTCGGAATGCTCTTGCTCCCGCCGATATGCAGATACATCATGCCGACGGCACCTCTCCTTCTCCGTTCACCTTGGTAAAATGCCCGTCCTCCACGTGATAATAGGAGGACGCGGGATGCCGCTCGCAGGAGGTGATCACCACCTGCCTGTCGTGCAGTCCCTCCATGATATAGGCTCTTCGCTGTGCGTCCAGCTCCGAAAAGATGTCGTCCAGCAAAAAGACCGGATACTCTCCCGTGCTGTCCCGCGAGATCTCGCCCTCCGCCAGCTTCATGGCAAGGGCAAGGCTTCTCTGTTGTCCCTGAGAGGAAAACTGCCGTGCGGACAGCCCGTTGAGCCGTATTTCGTAATCGTCACGGTGCGTGCCGTACAGCGTGGTCTGCTGACGCACCTCCCGTTCGAGGTTGGAGCACAGGAGCTTTTCATATTCCTGCGCCGTTTTCCGCTCGGTGTAGCGGATGTCGGGCACCTCGCGCCCGTCGGTCATGTCGGAAAAGATCTGCCGCACATATTCGCCGAGCCGCACGAGGTATTCCTCCCGCTTTGCGGAAATGCTCTCGGCGCGCTGTGCCAGCTGTACCGACCACGGCTCCATACTCTGCGCAAACGCGGCGTTCACCTCGCGGCAGTTCTTAATGAGAGCATTGCGCTGTTGCAATATCCTTGCATATTCCTGTAAATCGCGGAGATATGCCGTGCTGAGCTGGGACAGCGCCATATCCGCAAATGCCCGCCGCACCGAGGGTCCCTCGCGCACCAAGGACAAATGCTGTGGGCAGAAGATCACCGCGCGGAAATGCCCAATGAATTCGCTCAGCCGCTTCTGCGGCACGTCGTTGACGGTGCACTGCCGCCGTCCGCCCTGCAAATAACGCATTTCCAGCGACATCTCGCCGCCGTCTGTCTCAAACCATATCCGCACCGCGCTCTGCCGCTGTCCGAACCGAATGAGATCGCTCTCCCCTCCCATGCGGAACGATCGTCCCTGCGCCATCAGGTATATGCCCTCCAGGGCGTTGGTCTTGCCCTGCGCGTTTTTTCCGTACAGGACGTTTACGCCGCGATCCAGCTCCAGCGCCGCCTGCTCGATGTTGCGGAACTGATAGTACGCCACTCTTTTACAAACCATGAATCCTACGCGGTTTTCTCACTGACCGTCTTTCCTGCTTTTCTTTTTATTATTTTTCCGTCCTGCCGTTACTCCTGCATCCGCACGGGCAGTACCAGAAACAGGAAGGTGTTTTCCGTATCGTCGTTGTCAGGCTCAATGACCATGCCCATGAGCGCCGTGGTCAGCGCCAGCTTGATCTCGGTGCAGTCGCACGCGCGGAGCGCATCCAGGAGATTGCGGCACTCAAAGCCGATCTTCAGGTCGTCGCCCTCTTTTTCGATCGGGATCTCGTCGTAGAACGACCCTGTGACCGAATTGGAGCTGACCTCGAGGCAGTTTTCCTTAAAACAGCATACGAGAGGACTTTTGGTCTGTCCCATGGTGCGGTCCTCGGTCACGAGCACGGCACGCTCCAGCGAAGAAATAAAATCGTCGCAGTTGATCTTGACATATATTTTACTGCTCTTCGGAATGAAGCGGTCATAATCGAAATATTCTTCCTCAATCAGCCGCGTGAACAGCAGATAATTCTTGGTGGAAAGGATCATGTGCTTGCGCGTGACCTTCATCATGACCTCGGCATCCGGATCCCTTAGGAGCTTCTGCAACTCCGCCAGCGATTTTCCGGGCACCACAAAACGCATCGTCTCTGTCAGACCGTCTCCGATGGTGCCGATCTCGCACGTCTTTTTCTTGAGCGCCAGCCGCTCGCCGTCGCACGCCACAATGGACAGAACCGAGCCGTTGACCTCAAACAGCGAGCCGTTCATCACGGGACGCGGATCGTCCTGCGCCATGGCAAAAAATGTGGATGCAATCATGTCTTTTAAGTCGCCCTGACGCAGACGGATACCCGTGTCAATGTTCAGATCTGGCAAATTCGGAAATTCCGACCCGCGGATGGCATGTAACTCGAATACCGACCGTCCGCCCGTGATCTTGGTCACACAGCGGTCGTTGACCTCGATCTGCACATCGCCGTCGGGCAGGGTGCGCACGATCTGGCTCAGCTTGTTCGCGTTTACAATGTAACTGCCTTCTTCCAGTACCTGCGCACTCAGGGTCGCACGCATGCCGCGCTCCATGTTGTAGGCGGATAAAATGCATCCGTCACTGCCTGTTGCGGAGATCAGGACACCCTCAGTTGCAACATTCGTGTTTTTGTCGGATACCGACCCCATCAGGGGTAACACCGCGGCAATCAAAGCGTTTCTCTCAAATATAACCTTCATGTTCTTTGTAATATCCTTTCGTATCTTTCTGACTTCTTCTGCCTGCATGTCAGCATTCCGCTGTCTCTCCGCTTTCCGTTTTCTGTCTGTTGCGCGAAGCGCAGGAACGAAAGGAAGAGAAGGAATAAAAGATTTAGCAGAAGTAGTACCAATAGAGCCTGTGTATACTGTGGAAAAGTCCCGAAAAGCCCGTCCAGCTCGTCCTTTTCCCATTCCTGCCGGTACAGGAAAACTATGCCGAAAAGCCACGTATCTTCCTGTGGAAAACCCAAATTTTTCCACATCCCCCAATATTATGCGCGCTCCCCGCCGCTTTTTCCACAGCTTTTGTCAACATATCCACAGGCAGACTGTGGAGAAACGAGGGGATGCGCGGGGAGTACGAGGAGTACGCGGGGCTCTGCCCCGAACCCCGCCAAAGGGACTTTTAGGAAAGTCCCTTTGGAATCTTCAAAACTTTTTGAGAGGGTCGAAGATAGGGATTTTCTCTACGAATGGGCGGTTGCGGAAAAGCGGGCGTTTGTGCGGGGAAGGGTCGGTGCTTCATCGAAAAATGAACGCATCACACATGGTATCGACCTGTTCCCACACGTCACCGTGAATAAGCCTCCTTTGTGTAAAGGGAGGTGGCACGGCGTAAGCCGTGACGGAGGGATTGTTCGGTGCAAAAGTTTTTGTTACTGTTACAATCCCTCAGTCAGCTCCGCTGACAGCTCCCTTTACACAAGGGAGCCT
>CABUHM010000036.1:0-9679 GCA_902491355.1 uncultured Eubacteriales bacterium | reverse complement strand
CCTCCACCCGCGATGGCTCCTTCACCTCGGTGCAGGCTGTCTACGTCCCTGCCGACGACCTGACCGACCCCGCCCCCGCCACCACCTTTGCACATCTGGACGCTACCACCGTCCTGAGCCGTAAGATCGCCGAGCTTGGCATCTATCCGGCAGTGGATCCCCTGGAATCCACCTCTCGCGTACTGGAGCCGGACGTTGTGGGACAGGAGCATTACGAGGTCGCGCGCCGCGTGCAGGAGGTTTTGGAGCAATATAAGGAATTGCAGGATATCATTGCCATTTTGGGTATGGACGAATTGAGCGACGAGGATAAAAAAGTGGTCTACCGCGCCCGCAAGATCCAGAGATTCCTGTCTCAACCCCTGTCGGTCGCCGAAAAATTTACGGGCGTTGCCGGTGTGTACGTTCCCCTTGCCGAGACCATCCGAGGCTTTTCCGCCATCGTCAACGGCGAAATGGACGAATACCCCGAAGCCGCATTTTTCAACGTGGGAACCCTTGAAGATGTACGCCTCAAGGCAGAAGCCCTCCACGCCGAGGAAAGCGCATCATGAGTACCTTTTATCTGGAGATTCTGGCACCCGAGCGGGCGTTGTACCGCGGGGAATGCGAATCCTTAGTCGTCCCGCTGTCCGACGGACAGCTCGGCGTGCTTGCGGGTCACAGCCGCATGATCGCCGCCATCGTCCCGGGCGAGATCGCATACACCGTCCCCGGTGAGGGAAAGCATGTCGCCGCCGTAACCTCGGGCATGGTAAACATTGCGGGCGATCGGGTGCGTGTCCTGACCGACACCGCCCTGTTCCCCGAGGAGATTGACGAGGAATCGGAGCGCCACAATGCCGACATCGCGCGGCTTCAGCTGGCGCAGAAGCAGAGCCGCCACGAATATCTCCTGTCACAGCTCACCTTTGCGCGCGCCGTGAACAATCTGCGCTTCAAGCGCCATCAGAATCAGGACCTGCACTGAAACACCGTCCGCATCGGGACGGTCATAAGAACAGATCGGAGTGCTTTTTTCGAAAAAGTGCCCCGATTTGTCCATATTGGCGGATTGACAAGTTCCCGCAACGGTGGTATACTGTAGGTATGATACCGTGATGGAATATGTCTTTTTCCGTTTTTATATACGAACCATTTTGCGCAAAAGAAGGAGAACAGCTCATAATGATAGATCTGCACGGCAGAAAGGCAAGAATGCTTCTGGTCTACCCGGACTATACCGACCGGGACACCAACGGCAAATCGGGCGGCGGCAACTACATGGAGGGCCTTGCCTCCATTTCCGCAGTCCTCAAGCAGGGCGGGCACGATGTTAAATTACTGCATCTGGTGCACTGGCACGACGAGCAGTCCTATAAAAAGCGACTGGCGGAAGCAGGGGAATTTGATATTATCGGCTTCTCCGTGCGCACCACCGCGTTTCCCGACGCGCAGGAATATATCAAATGGACGCGCGAGGAGCTTCCCGACGTGTTTGTTATCTGCGGCGGCTATCACTGCACCTTAGTGCCCGACGAGGTTCTGGCGGCTGAGGGCGTGGACTGCGTGTGCGTGGGCGACGGCGAATATGCCGAATTGGAGCTGTGCGACAAAATGACCGCCGGCGAGGACTACACCAACGTGGAGAGCCTCTACTTCAAGATGCCGGACGGCACCTTCAAGCACAACCCCATTCGTCCGCTGTTTGCCGACCTTGACCGCATTCCCATCCCCGATTTCGACCTGTTCGATTATGACAATTTGGAGTCGTCCAAGGTGGGCACCGCCATCGTCGTGGTCAGCCGCGGATGCTTCTACAACTGCACCTACTGCGGCAACGGCAACTTCCGCAAGGTCTACCCGAACAAGAAGATCTATGCGCGCTTCCGTTCGCCGGAAAACGCCATCCTCTACCTCAAAACCCTGATATCCAAGCATCCCTATATCAAATTCATCAACTTCCGCGATGCCATCTTCAACATGTTTCCGGACTGGTTTGACCGCTTCATGGATCTGTACAAGGAAGAGATCGGTCTGCCCTGCACCGGCAACATCCGCTTCGATATTCTGACCGAGGAAACCGTGAAGAAAATGAAGGAATGCGGCTTCTACACCATCGATATGGGACTGGAAAGCGGCGACCCCGAAATGCGGTTCAAGTATCTGCGTCGGTATCAGACCGACGAAATGATCGTCAACTGCTCCCGCTGGTTTCACAAGTACGGCATTGCACAGCTCACCTATAACATCATCGGTCTGCCCCATGAGGACATTCACCGCGCGCTGAAAACCATCAAGCTGAATGCCCGCATCAAGAGCGACCGTACCATCCCGAACATTTTCTATCCCTACGAGGGCACGGCACTGTACGAGATTTCCAAGGAAGCGGGCTTTATCCCCGAGGGCGACTTCACCAAGCGCCGCGTACCGCTGGTTCAGCCCCAATTCCCCGAGGAACAGGTTCTGTTCATCGAGGCATATTTCATGCATTTCGTGCGCAGATACCGCATTGCGTTTGCCATGCCCGGAAAGCTGGGCAAATGGTATGAGCGCTGGCTCGACCACCGTGTAACGGGCAAACACGTGCCGTATATGTTCTATGTCCGCCTGCACGACGGGTATGCCGCCGCGCGAAACCGGGCAAAGAATCTCTTGGTCAACCGCATGCCCGGTCTGTATGTGAAGCTGCGCATGATCAAGCACCACAAACGCGCCAAAGCCGATTGAGGCGGCGCACAGGAAACGGAGAATTTGTCTTATGGCACATAAGGTCTTAGCCGAAAAATGCATTCACTGCGCCACCTGTGAGGTGGAATGTCCCTTTCATGCGGTGGTCATCAGTGACCGCGGCGACTTTTCCATCGATCCCGAGAAATGTCGGAACTGCGGCATTTGCGCCGGCGTCTGCCCCATGGACGCCATTGTGCGCGAGGACTGAGCGAGGGTCGCTTTTGACCGAAGGAGGACACCTTCACACACGGCAGAGCGCTTCTGCCGCCGCCGAAACGGAGGAACGATATGCCCGCTGAGCTGACAAAAAAGGCAATTATGGCTTCCTTTCTGAAGCTCATCAACGAACGCACCATTGATAAGATCGCCGTGAAGGACATCGTGCTGGACTGCGGCATCAACCGAAACACCTTCTACTATCACTATGAGGACATCTACGCCGTCGCGCGCGACATCTTCGAGCGGGAGGCGACGCACGTAGCAGAGCAGTACCGCCCGCAGGACAACTGGGAGGATGCCTTTGTCTGCGCCGCACAGTTTGCCCTGGACAACAAGCGCGCCATCTTCCATATTTACAATTCCTCGGCAAAGGATATGGTCGTGCAGTATCTCAACACCATGTCGCAGGATCTGATGACCCATTTCGTGTGGGAGCACACCCGCGACCTCACATTGGAGGAGCGGGACGTCAATCTGCTTGCCCTGTTTTACCGTCACGCCATCGTGGGCATTATCGAGGAATGGCTCATCCGCGGCATGAAGGACGATCCCAAAGCCGTGATCCACCGTCTTGCCATCATGCTGGACGGCAGTATCCGTCAAAGCCTGCAACGGGTCGCCGTAGGCACGCGCGAGCCGAGAGAAGCGGCACAGACATAACACAAAAAACGTATTCGGACAAAACCGCCCGAATGCCCATATTTCAGACAAAAGACCGTCGGTGTACAAAAACAGTACATCGGCGGTCTTTTGTCCGTTTTCAAAGTACGGATTCCGTGGTATACTATGCGTGTCAAAGGGAAAGGGGAGCGAACCGTGACCATGAATACCGTGTATGAAATGATGCTGTATTTCTTCTTTTACGGCTTTGTAGGCTGGGTATGCGAGGTGATCTACGCCGGACTGAAAACCGGACGCTTCGTCAACCGCGGATATCTGCTCGGTCCCATCTGCCCCATTTACGGCTTCGGTATGACGGCAGTCCTCTGGATGCTGGAGCCGCTGAGAGGGCATCCGATCTCGGTGTTCATTTTGGCGGCGCTCATTGCCTCGGCACTGGAGCTGGCGGTAGGCATCCTTTCGGAGAAGCTGTTGCATGTCCGTCTGTGGGACTACTCCGATTCGCCCCTGAACATCGGCGGTTATATCTGCCTCCCCTTCTCACTGCTGTGGGGTGTGGGCGGCATGGCGGTGTTCTACGGTGTACAGCCGCCTGTCGCGGGACTGGTTCGGCACATGCCTCACATCATCGGCATTCCGATCCTGTGTGTGCTGTCGGCGGTCATCATCGCCGACGCGGTCATCACGACCTTCCACGCACTGCACCTGGACGAACGGATGCGCTCCATCGAAGAGCTTTCCCGCGGGGTGGATACCCTATCCGATGCCATCTCGGGCGTATCGGATAAGCTGGGACAGGAGCTGTCGGACGGTGCCATCCATCTGAAGAACCGTGTGGAGGCGGCGGAAAAGAGCGAAGCCGTGCAGGCGCGCTACCGTGCGTTGGTGCAAAAGAAGAACGTGGTGCACGATCACCTGTTTTCGGCATTTGACCGTCTGAAAACCGGAAAGTACCGCAACGCATACGACCTGATGCGGCGCGCCAAGGAAGCGCGCAGAAATAACGCGAAGAAGAAATAATCAACCGTTAATCTACGGAAAGGGTGGAAAAAGAAAATGAAAATGGTCAAGCAGGCAAAATGGGCATACGTCCTGATTTCGGTTGCATGGATCGCACTCGGTATCGCAGTCATCATCAAGCCCGCGCTGTCCGCCGTGGTACTGAGTTATCTTTTGGGCAGTGTGATCGTAGTGTTCGGCATCGTCAAGCTGGTGGGCTACTTCTCACGGGATCTGTTCCGTCTGGCATTTCAGTTTGACTTTGCTCTGGGCATCTTTTCCCTGATGGCAGGCGTTCTGATTTTGGCACACCCCATGAACGTCATGCGCACGGTGCCCCTGATCATGGGTCTGTTCATCATCACGGACGGCGTGTTCAAAATGCAGACGGCAATCGACGCGCGCCGCTTCGGTCTGCGCGGCTGGTGGAGCATCCTTCTGCTCGCCGTCCTGTCCTGCATCGGCGGCGTGCTTCTGTTGATCGATCCCTTCGGCGGTTCTCTTGCACTGATGACCGTTCTGGGCGTTTCCATGGTCGTGGAGGGCGTGCAGAATCTCTGCACGGTCGCCTACACCGTCAGGGCAAGCCGCTCGGGCAAGGGTGATACCATCTATGTGAATTATCGGGAGGTAAAATAACGAATGAGCGTCATTGAAGTTTCTCATCTCACCAAGGATTACGGCTCGGGCAGGGGCGTGTTTGACGTTTCCTTTGCCGTGGAGCGCGGCGAGGTGTTCGGCTTTTTGGGACCGAACGGTGCCGGAAAATCCACAACCATACGCCATCTGATGGGCTTTTCCCGCCCGCAGGAGGGCGACACCAAAATATTCGGGAAGAGCACGTTTTCCCACTACGATCGGATCCTTTCCGACGTAGGCTACATCCCGGGCGAGATTGCCCTCCCCGCCGGACTGACCGGTTGGGAATTTCTCTCCATGATGCAGAGCCTCCAGCATAAAAAGAATCAGGAACAGTTGGATCGCATGCTTTCCATGTTCCGACTGGAGGATAAGGCTCTGCGCGGCGACACCAAGCATATGAGCTTGGGTGTAAAACGGAAGCTCGCCGTGGTCAGCGCCTTCATGAACGATCCGTCCGTGCTGATCCTGGACGAACCGACGAGCGGACTGGATCCCGTGATGCAGGAGGTGTTCGTGGATTTCATCAAGGAAGAAAAGGCGCGCGGCAAAACCATTCTGCTGTCCAGCCACATCTTCTCAGAGGTGGACGCCACCTGCGACCGCATCGCCATCATCAAGGACGGAAGGATTGTTTCGGAATTTGTTGCCGACGATTTGCGGCATGCAAACAAGAAGATCTACCGCATCCGCTTCTCCGACCGCGCAGAGCTTGCGCGCTTCCTGGAAGCCGCGAAGAGCCAAACCGATTCTTTCACGGTCGATCGCAGTGACCCCGATACGGCGACAGCGGTGATCCTGACCGAGGATGCACACATCAACGGCGTTGTGAGCTGTCTGGCGGATTTCGCCGTGGTGGAATTCGTGCATCGGAAGGAAACCCTGGAGGATTATTTTATGAAGTTCTACAAAGAAGACGGCGACTTCGGAGGTGCAATTCAATGAATGTAATGGAAACAAACGCACTGACCAAGGATTACGGCGGCGGACGCGGCATATTCGATGTCAGCTTTTCGGTGGCGGAGGGCGAGATGCTCGGTTTTGCCGGCACCAACGGAAGCGGCAAGACCACGACCATCCGTTCCCTGCTCGGATTCATCCGACCCACCTCGGGCATATCCTCGGTCAACGGGCTGACCTCATGGCAGCACTCGGCACAGATCATGAAGAACGTAGGATATGTGCCGGGCGAGATCGCCTTTCCCGACCTGCCCACAGGCATCGATTTTCTCAAATCGCAGGCGACCTTCCGCGGACTGCGGAGCATGGATCGGGCAAACGAGCTGATTGCGCGTCTGCAATTCGACCCGAGCGCGGGACTCAAGCGCATGAGTAAAGGTATGAAGCAAAAGACCGCCATCGTGGCGGCGCTCATGCACGACCCGCAGATCATTCTTTTGGACGAACCGACCACGGGTCTGGATCCTCTGATGCGCGATGCCTTTCTGGATATCATTCGAGAAGAGCACGAGCGCGGCAAAACCATCCTGATGAGCAGTCACATGTTCGGCGAGCTGGAGACCCTGTGCGACCGCGTGGCGCTCATTTCCGACGGTCACATCGTATCCGTGGCGGATATGGATGCCATCCGCAATCCCGCAGAACGGGAGTACAAGGTGGAGTTCCACAAAGCCGAGGATTATCAGCGCTTCCGCGGCGAGGGCTTCCGCATCGTCCGCGACCAGCCCCAGTATCAGCAGTACACCGTGCGCATCGAATCCGCCGGTGAGGGCGCAAAGAAACTGCTCGGCACACTTCGGAATTACGATGTCCGCATGATCGCGGAGGTTCCCTATCATCTTGAAAAATACTTTAAGACCGCTATGGCGGGAAAAGGAGAATGAAAATGTTCAGTAAAGCATTGTTTGCACAATCCTGCAAGGCAAACCGTTGGATGTGGCTTATCATCACGGTCGCCGTGTGTTTCATGTTGGCATGTGTGATGCTGATCTCGGGCGGCGGCAACATCGCTCTGGTCAAGAACGGCATCGAGGATACCATGATCTGCAGTCAGATCGATTCCCTCACCGCCGCGCGCGCCATCAACTATTATGAGCTGACGCAAAGTGCGCTCTCCACCTTCGACACCGCATTTGTTCAGGTCTACCAGACCACGGGCGATCCGGTCGCCGCGTATACGCAGGCTGTGGGCACGCTTGAGACCTATGCCGCACAGGTGGCTGAGTCCAAGGGCTATGCCGAAGGCTCGGACGAAGCAAACGAGATCAAGGGCGTTATCTTCTATGCCCTCAACCCGAACGGTCAGTTCGACGATTTCTATAAGTCGGTCGGCGAAGAGCCTCTCACCTACGCCATGGACACCGTGGGAACGCCCGAACGCGCCGCATACATCGCTTCCTACAGCCGTCAGGCATCCGCCGTTTTCCTTGCAGGCAACATGACCTCCGAAGAAAGCGTGGATAAAATGGTGGATCAGCTCTCCAAGTATAACATCACCCGCGAAAAGTACGACAGCTTCGGCTACACCTACGATTCCGTGAAGGAAACTGCCGCATCCACTACCGTGAAGTACCAGGCGGAGCTGACCGAAAAGGCGGCCGCACTGGATCCTGCCGCCGCAGATTACGCCGATCAGCTCACCGCACTGCGCGAGGGTCTGACCGACTCCTACACAAGCAGTTTCCTCTCCTCTCTGCCGCAGGAGGTATCCGATGCACTGGAGGAGATCGGCTCCACCGACCTGTATAACCTGATCGTCGGCTCGATCTTCTACAAGATGGCAGGACTGCTCCTCCCCATCATCTATGTGATCATGGCTTCCAACTCCCTCATCGCAGGACAGGTGGACAGCGGCTCCATGGCATATGTCCTTTCCACCTCCACCAAGCGCAGACAGGTCACCTTCACGCAGGCAGTGTTCCTCATCTCTTCCCTGCTGGCAATGACCCTGTGCACCACGGCGACCAGTATGGTCTGCCTGCACATCGTCAAGAGCGACGATATCACCCTGACCTATCAGCAGTTGGCTGAAATGAACCTCGGCGCCTTCTGCACCCTGTTTGCCATCGGCGGTATCTGCTTCCTGACCTCCGCATGGTTCAACCGCTCCAAAAACTCCATGGCGATCGGCGGCGGCTTGAGCATGTTCTTCCTGGTGGCGACCATGCTGGGTCTGTTCGGCTCGCCCGTGCTCCCCTCCGTCATCCGTCTGGCGGCATTGAACAACTTCAACTACTTCACCCTCATTTCCCTATTCGATGTCATCAGCATTATTGACGGCACCACCGACTTCATCTGGAAGTTCGCCATTCTCGGCGGCATCGGTCTGGTCTGTTACATTGCAGGCAGTGAACGGTTCGCCCGCAAGGATCTGCCCCTGTAATGCAACGACACACGGGTTTGTCGTAAAAATAGCGTAAAATGGAATAAAAGCGGAGAATTTGTCACATGCATTGACAATCCTCCGCTTTTGCGTTACACTGTAAATAGGAAATATCCGGACGGAGGAAGGGATGGAATCTATGCGACATATTGCCTCAGCACTCCTTTTATGCCTGTTCCTCGGCGTTCTGCTCAGCGGCTGTGCCGACGACACCGCACCCGCCGATGCCGATACCCAGCCCCCTGCCGTCAGCGAAACCGACAGCACAACAGCGGACAGCCCCACAGAGTCGTCCGAAACCGAACCGCCCGACGAAACAGGGGAAACGGACGGGAGCACCGAACCGCCCGAAACCGAACCGCCTGTCCCGACGGCGGACGAAACGGTGGCACAGCTTCCCGACGTCGAATCGTGCAAAAACGGCGTCCTGACCCTGACCTATACCCAGATCAATGACGACACGCGGGAACGCTTCCTCACACTGCTCGACGAACTTTCCGCACTGCCCGCGCACGAGCTCGACCCTGCGTCCTATCGAATTGCCGTGGGGAGCGCAACCCTCGAGCTTGGATACGGCGATACCCCGTATCTTCTTTCCTGCACCGCATACGGAAACGCCGTCGCCTTTGAGGCGGGACAGTTTCCTCTGGGGAATGATGCCTTTGTCGCACTGTATAATACCGCGTCGGCGGTCATCCTCGGCAACGGGCTCCATCAGGAAAACTGGTACTTTCTGTCCCAGGCATGCAGTTATTCCCTTGCCGACGCACAGACGGATGTGCCGCGCATGGCGCGCACGCAGATCCGCATTTACCCCGATTCCACGGGCAGTCTGATGTATACCCGTCAGCCCGTGAAATTTCAGTCCGAATATCGGAAAACCGATGCGGACTATCTGCGGCTTTGTGCCGCGCGGGACGAGCTTCTCCTGGAAACAGGCGCGCTGTCCCTGCTTGCGGACGGAAAGCCGTATTTCTTCCCCATCGAGACGGCGCACATTTC
Source organism: uncultured Eubacteriales bacterium (assembly GCA_902491355.1). Classification (GTDB taxonomy): domain Bacteria; phylum Bacillota; class Clostridia; order Oscillospirales; family CAG-272; genus UMGS2055. Next base: position 144 of record CABUHM010000036.1, on the reverse strand, counting down.
CGATACCGTCGATCTGGATGCGCTCTGGACACAGTTCCGCACCGAATCCGAATTCGCGGTCTATGCCACTTTAGACGACCGCCTCGCCGCAAACGCCGTCCAATATCCAGCAGTTTACTGATTCCATTCGCCTGAACAATGGAA
>CABUHM010000035.1:0-9702 GCA_902491355.1 uncultured Eubacteriales bacterium | reverse complement strand
AAATCCACCATGCTCAAGGTGGTGGCAGGCGTCCTCAAGCCCACAAAAGGCAGTGTGACCGCCTACGGCAACATTTGCCCTATGATCGAGCTGGGCGCAGGCTTTGACAACGAGCTGACCGCGCGGGAAAATATCTTCCTCAACGGTGCTATCATGGGCTATTCCAAAGCCTTTATCGAGAGTAAGTTCGACGAGATCGTGGAATTCTCCGAGCTGCAGGACTTTTTGGACGTGCCGGTGCGGAATTACTCCTCCGGTATGGTTGCGCGTCTTGCGTTTTCGGTCGCCACCATCGTTGACCCCGAGATCCTGATTGTGGACGAGATCCTCTCGGTGGGCGATATCGCCTTTCAGGCAAAAAGCGAAGCAAAGATGCTCAACATGATCCGCGGCGGTACCACCGTGCTTTATGTGTCCCATTCACTCGAATCCATCAAGCGTCTGTGCGACAAGGTCATATGGCTGGATCACGGCACCGTTCTGAAGATCGGCGACACGAGTATCTGCGACGAATACGAAGAGTTTATGAAAAACAAGTAATGTTGCGCACGGCGCGACGTTGTGCATGGCACAGCACCGACATTTTTATTTCAGCAATCAATTAATATATAGATACGGCAAGGAAAACCAGGTCGAATGGAACTTTTACAAAATCAGAAGTGGATCAAGCGCGGTCATGTAACCGTCGTTTATGAAAACGGCAAAATGACCGTTGAAAATACGGGAACAGAGCACGGCTTTCTCACATTCCCTCGGGTATTCAAATGCGGAACCGAAAAAGAGGTCACACTCCGCATGGAGGGACGGGTGATCGATGGCACGGGCTGTACCATGAAGATCGTCAACCGCCACCGCACCGTGCTGGGGTGCTGTGAGCTGAATTCGGTCTTTGTAAATCGGTTCACCTGGCTCAAATATTTCATCCTGATCCTGTATGTGCCGGCGGGCAGTAAAACCGAGATCACGGCGGCAGACTATTTCGACGAGGTTCGGGAAGGTCTGTTCATTGAAACACATATGCGCGGCGATACCCTTGTGGTCGCGCCCGATTATCCGTTCTACGAAAGTAAGGACGAGAGGGTTCGCACGGATCTTTATGTGCAGTCCCTTCTCCGCCGCGATAAAAACATCGATGTGGTCACGGTCAGCGACAGCGCTTCCCTGACATACACCGACGAAGACGGCGTTCGCGTTGCCCGCGGAGACTATTACTTCCTCCGCACACTTCTGCAAAGCAGACGCTATCGCCGCATTCTGATCCATTCCTTCCACGAAAAAATCGCCAACGTCTTGGAATCTGCCGACACCACCGCGTCCTCCCTGTTTTTCTACATTCACGACGTGGAGACCCTCTACTGGGACTGGGAGGCGTTTGCCAGTCCTTATTTCGATCCCTTGGCGGAGATCACCTCCGACCTGCGCGAGCTTTTTGAGCGGCGGGATTTCTATATTCAAAAGTACAATCAGATCAAGAACGTTCACTGGATTTTCACCAACAGCGAATGGGCGCGCCGCCGCAGTGAGAAATTGCTGAACCTCAGTTTCCGAAACGCGACAGTGATTCCCTCCTCCATCGATCCCGCTCTTTATACCGACGAAAAGAAATCGCCGGAAGCACGCAAAAAAATATGCGTTCTCCGCAGCTTTCACAATTATAATTCCGACTCTGTCGATGTCGTAGTAAAAATTATTCTCGAACTGAGCCATCGCCCCTTCTTTTCCGATCTTCAAATCGATCTGTACGGCGAAGGCTGGCGCGCAGACGAATTGCTTCTCCCCATTCGGCGCTTCAAAAACGTGCGTATTTTCCGCAAAAACCTGTCCGACGATGAGATTCGGGAGGTATATCGGACGCACGGCATCGCTCTGCTTCCCGCAAGATACGACACGGCAGGCGTGTGTGCCCGTCAGGCATCGGCGTCACGCTGTGCCGTGGTTGCCTCCGATCTTCCGAGCATGCGGGAATTTCTTCCCGACGGGTCGGGCATCCTGTGTCGCCCCGAGGAATACACGGAGTATGCAAATGCCATTGAGAAAATGTACCGCGATCCCGATTGGTTCCTGCGCATAGCCGAAGAGGAGGCAACCGCACTGCGGGCGCATTTTGACACAGCACACACCGAACAGCAGGAAGCCGCTTTTCTCGAAGCAAAAGAGGAAGAACCGTATTTTCGCTTTGAGAAAATATCGGAGAACCCCGTTCTCACCGTCGTGATCCCCGCTTATAATGTGGAACGATATCTGCGTAGCACCGTGGTCTCGATTCTGGATCAGAAAAATGCCGAAAAGCTGGAAATTCTCATTGTCAATGACGGCTCAAAGGACGGCACGGCAAAGATCGGCGCCGAATTGGAGGCGCTCGCCACCGTGCAAAACCGCTCCATCGTCCGCCTCATCAATAAGGAAAACGGCGGTCACGGCTCCGCCATCAACGTAGGATTCCGCGAAGCGCGCGGCAAATATATAAAGGTGATCGACGGAGACGACACCGTGGATTCGGAGGAGCTTTGCCGCCTGATTGACATTTTGGAAACCGAAGATTCGGATATCGTCCTCAATAACTATATCGAGGATTATGCAAGAACAAACTGGGCAAATGTGAAAAAAATTTACACCACCCTAAAGCCGGGCATTCGGTACCGTTTCGAGGACGTCTGCTACGACAATTACGGCTTTTCCACATGGGGACCGATTCTCTCCTGCTCCAGCTACAAGACCTCCATGCTTCGCGCGGCGGATTTCCGCCTGTCCGAGAAAATGTTCTATGTTGACATGGAGCTGAACATCAATGTTGCGATCTGCTGTAACACCATTACCTATTATGACCTGAACATTTACCGCTATCTGCTCGGCAGAACCGGGCAGTCGGTCTCGCGTGACTCCTACAGTCGGAACTTCAAGCACCACGAAAATGTCTGCATCCGCATGGCGCAGATTTACACGGAGCACCGTGACACGCTCCCGCAGAGCAAGCGCGACTACATCGTAAACCATCTCCTCCTGCCCATGATCTCCACGCAGTATGAGATCGCGATCAATTACCGACGCGAGGTAGCAGCATTCCGCAGCTTTGATCACAGTCTCAGAGAGTATCCGGAATTATACAATAATCCGAAGATTCTGATTCGCAATGTACGCTTCCACCGTAAAACAGACGGCGTGCTCGTGCCGCTGAACGGACTGTTCATCAAGCTGAACCGGATCGGAAGAAAGAAATAGAAACCGAAAGGAGAGATTCCCATGAAGCAAGTGAAAACCCTGATCATCGGCGCAGGCATTTCCGGTCTGACCGCCGCGAATTATCTGAAAGACGATTATTTGCTCATTGAGAAGGAGAACGAGGTCGGCGGTTACTGCCGCACCGTCCGCCAAAGGGACTACATCTGGGACTATGCGGGACACTTTTTCCACTTCAAGACCGAGGAATTCAAGAAGCTGTTTCACGACAGCATGGGCGAGGACGATCTCGTTTTTCAGAACAAAAACACCAAGATCCTGTATAAAAGCAAGCTGATAGACTATCCCTTCCAGACCAACATCCATCAGTTGGAAAAGGACGAATTCATCGACTGCCTCTATGACCTGTTCCACCGCGAGGGCAGGGAGGAATACGCCGATTTTCTGGACATGCTCTACGGCAAATTCGGACGCTCCATTGTGGAAAAATTTCTGCGCCCGTACAACGAAAAGCTGTATGCCTGCGATCTGCATTCCTTGGATAAAAATGCCATGGGTCGCTTCTTCCCCTATGCCGACATTCCGCAGATCATCGACAATATGAAAAAGGAAGGCGACACGTCCTACAACAGCACCTTCCTGTACCCGAAGAGCGGCGCAGGCTCGTTTATGGATCTGCTCTACCGCCGACTGGATCCCGCACGCGTGCGTCTGGGCTGTTCGGTCGTCCGCGTGGATCGGAAGAACCGCATCGCCTATACTAACGACGGCGAGGAGATCTCCTACACGAACCTCATCAACACTTCCCCGCTGAATCACTTCCTCGGCACGCTGGGCGATGCCGACGCCGCCGCGCTCGAAGCAAAGCTCTCTTATAATAAGGTGCTTGTGTTCAACCTCGGCTTCTCCGAGAAATCCGAGTTCGACGAGCATTGGGTATACGTGCCCGATCCCGCCGTCAACTACTACCGCATCGGCTTCTATGACAACATCCTCGGCTCGGATAAGCTGAGCATGTACATTGAGATCGGCTATCCGAAGGATGCGGTCATCAACGTCGAGGAACAGCTTGCGCTGACCCTTGAAAATCTGCGCAAAAGCGGCGTGGTGTCCGACAGCAATCGCTTAGTCGCACACTCCACGATCATCATGGATCCCGCGTATGTTCATATCACGCATGAGACCGATCAGGCGATCCGCGACTTCCGTTACGGGCTGTCCGAGGACGGCATATACACCATCGGACGCTATGGCGGATGGACGTATTGCTCCATGGAGGACTGCATGATCGAGGCACGCAATCTCGTCGCCGATATCTCCAAATAAGCAGAAAACCCAAAATCAGCCGCAATAATACAGCCGCGCGATCCTGCCGAATATCGGCGTGATCGCGCGGCTGTGGTATGGACGACCATGCAAAAATGCCCTTGCAAGCAAGCATTTTTGCATCGTGGCACAATAAACTAAACTCGGAGTTGAGTAAAACTAAAAAAACCAGTTATTGTTTTTTTACTATATGTTCTGTATAATTATTTCAAAAAAGGGGGGTAACATCATGAAAAACTTTGGGGAACGATTGAAGAAAATCAGAAAAGACAGTCAAACAACGCAAGAAACTCTTGCTGAGTATTTGGGTGTATCATATCAGGCGGTATCAAAATGGGAAAACTCTATTGCTTTTCCTGATATAACACTTGTGCCTGCAATTGCTCATTTTTTCGGTGTTACTGCGGATTTTTTATTGGGAGTGTCGCTGGACAATACCAATGAAATAATTGAAGACATATTAAAAAAGGCAAGAAGTTATACCCATACAGGCGAAATCAATAAAAGCATTGAAATCATTGAAGAAGCCTTAAAAACATATCCAAACGAACACAAATTATTAAGTGATTTGATTGAATATAAGGTTATGCTTCATAAAGATACTGATGAGTGGCTTGCAAATATCGAGCAAAAGGCAAACCTGATTTTTCGTGATTGCAACATCGATAAAATCAGATATAAAACGATTGTCAATTTAGCCTTTGCTTATTCGTTCTGCGGTAAAACGGAAAAAGTAAAAGAAACCGCTGAACTGTTACCTGATATTGCATATTCAAAAACGGATTTATTAAGCCTTGCCGCTCCTGCAAGGGAAAGTGTAAAATATAAAGCGGATTGTATCCTTACAAGTGCTGATAAATTATTGTGCGATATTCTTTGCATATCAAAATATAATTATATTTGGGGAGACCCCAATATTGCAATCGATGTTTGTCATAGAGCATTGGCAATCATAAAAGCACTTGGCGAAGAAGGATATCTATTATACATGAAAGCAAGTGCATACGAAGATTTAGTGTTTGCTTATGCAAAACTTAATCGAGTTAATGACATGTTCAATGCCATGGAAGAAGTTGTGAATATTTATGAAACCATAGAAAGTATATTATTAAAAGGCGGTCAAAAATATAGTTCGCCGTTATTGTCAAAACTGACTTTTGATAAAAGCACAATGTCCTCCAATGCTCCTATTTCTGACTTTGAGAGATATTACAATATCATCTCTAATGCAGAAAGCTTAAAACCATTTGAAAATGAATCAAGGTTCAAAAAGGTCTTAATCCACTTACAAGAAAAAATAAAATAGTCAAGACCACCGGCTTAGCCGGTGGTCCTGATTTTTCAGATATTTTCGTTTTTCAGTGCGTCGATCGGATTGTCGCGGCGGATCTTTCCGCATGCATACAGCATGGTCACGATCATCACCGCGAACACACTGCCAACGGCGATGGCAATGCCCCGCCACGGCAGAACGAACGCCGTCTCATATGCACCGATAACGATCCGATAGATACCGTAGGTCGCAAGGATGGATACGGGAAGCCCCCACAAAAGACTGCGCAGAGCGTAGATCACGCATTCATAGCGCATCATCCTGCCGAAGCCCCGATCGGACAGTCCCACCGATTTCATCATGGCAAATTCGCGGCGGCGCAACAGCACATTGGTCGATATGGTATTAAAGACGTTTGCAACCGTGATGAGCGAAATGAGGATGATGAAGCCGTATGTGAAAACCGAAAGCACATTGACGATCATCACCTGTGTCTCGCGGGAATCTGCCGCATCGTACAGGCTGTCCGTGCTCCGTCCGCTACTCAGAAGAGCGGTGCGCATTTCCTCATACACCCGCTTGTGACCGTTCACGCGGAACGAAAATTCGGGCGTGAAATCGTCGAGCAGAGCAGATCCGCCCGCACCGTCCTCCGCAGGCAGTACATCATTTTGCATACTGTAGGGATAGATCACCGCCGCCGTGCTTGCAGGCAGGCAGAACAGAGTGTTTTCAATCGCGGCGCATATCGGGAAGCCGAACGTATTCCCCTCGCCATCGGCGGCATAGAGGGTGACGGGAAGGCTCGCCTTGTCCACGGGCGACGAAGCGACCAGCTTGTACGAATTTCCGTCCTGCACCCTTGTGATCTCACGGTTATAGAGAATGCCCTGCGGCGCATCGGATGAGAAGGCGGGCGCGGGATCCACGCCGTTTTCCCGACACAGGCGGCGGACGGTATCGTCGTCCGCAAACAGGACATAGGCATAAAACGGCTCGTCGGACTCCGCATCGCTCTCCGCACTTTCCCCATTCGCTTCGGCTGTCGCCGTCCGCGCGGCGCTTTCCGCATCCGGATGCAGTGTCAGCATGGTCTGATTGACAAACGCGGATTCGGTGATCCCGCCGATGCCCGCAAAGAGTGCGGACAATTCTTCAATCTCATTTTCGTCCTTTTCAAATCTCGGGATATAGGTAATATCGCACTGCGCACTCCCCGAGGTGTAGCCTTCCACCGATTCGGTGAGGTAGGAGCAGAAGGACGAGGAGGTGATGAAGAGCGTAATGCTCAGAAACAGCGAAATGACGGTCGCCCGATAGCGTCTGCGATTGCGACGGAAGTTCTTTGCCGCCATCATGCCCTCAAAGCCGAAGAGCTTTCGGGTCAGGCGATAAGGACGGACGTCCCGCCGCGTGATCTTGACATCATCCGTCTGACGGATCGCCTCCATGGGCGGCACACGCATGGCGCGCCGTGCGGGGATCCATGCCGAGATCAGGGTCGTGGCAACGCAGACCAGAGCGGAGATGGCAAGCGCGGTCACGTTGGGCACCATGCGGATGGAAACGTCAATGCCGTCCGGTATCATTGCAAGAAAGGCATCCTGTAAGCAATAGAACGTAATCCCGATGCCGGTACAGCCCACCAGTAAGCCCAACGGGACGCCGATGCCCGCAAGCAACAGCGCTTCGTACAGAACACACGAACGGATCTGCTTTTTCGTAGCGCCCACCGATTTCAGAATGCCGAATTGGCGGGTGCGCTCCCCCACCGAGATGGAGAAGGAATTGTAGATCAGGGAGATCGACCCCAGCGAGACAAGGAACACAAGCAGTGCCGCAAAGCGGTAAATGACGGTTCGGATACTGTCGTTTGCCTCGGCGCCGCATAACCGCAAAAGATCGGTATTCGGGGTCAGCGTGCCCGGAACCTTCCATGTCTCGGTGATCGAATAGAAGCGCATCGGATGCTCCATCGTGAAAAACGCCGCGTAATCGCCGCTTCCGCCGCCCACGGTCAGTGCAGTGTAGCCGGGGCAGGAGTAATGCTCCACAGAGCCGTCCGGTCTTGCGTAGGTGCCGACCACGGTATAGGTGCGCGTCTCGCATTCGGTCAGAACCTCGTCATCCTCATAGAATGGGTTTCGTCCGTTGAGCGGATATCCGTCCGAGGTCATTCTGCGTCCCACGGACAAGGTCAGGGTTTCGCCCACACGGGGGCTGACGCCGCCGTTTGACGAAAGATGCTCGGGAAGCAGGATCTCCCCGTCGTTTTCCGGCATTCTGCCGCTCGACAGACGGACGGCCACCAGATCGCAGAAGCCTTCTCCCATGGATTCGATGAGAAGATACGGCTTGGTATCGTTTTTCGAGCCGATTTCCGCCCAGCCGACCTCCTGCCAGAAGGCGCACTTCTGCACGCCGTCCGATGCCTCCAGTGCCGCAACGCCCTCGGCGTTCAGTCCGCTGAATACACCGTGAAATGCGCCGCTCCGCTTGATCTCAGCCTCCTGCATAAAGCTCACGCCGCTGTACGCGCCCTCGATAACGGCAGTGAACAGCGCCATGGACAGGACGATGCCGATGAGAGTCACAATGGTCCGCGTGCGGTTCCGCATCAGGGTCTTGCGCGTAAATTGACGGAAAACTCTCATTTCTGCGCCCCCCAAATCCTCTCGTCCCGCACGATGTAACCGTCCTCTATGGCAATGATCCGATCCGCCTGCAGGGCGATGGATTCGTCATGGGTGATCACGACCAGCGTTTGCCCGTATTTGTGATTGGACATTTTGAGCAGCTCCACGATCTCCCGACTGTTTTTGGAATCCAGATTTCCCGTCGGCTCGTCTGCCAGCACCACCGCAGGCGCGTTCATCAGGGCGCGTCCGATGGAGACCCGCTGTTGCTGCCCGCCCGAGAGCTGATTGGGCAGATGATTGCGCCGCTCGGTGAGCGACAGCACCGAAAGCAGTTCCTGCACCCGCGCCTCGTTGACCTTTCTGCCGTCCATGAGCACGGGCAGAGTCATATTTTCCACCACGTTCAAAACGGGGATCAGGTTATAGAACTGATAGATCAGTCCCACCTGTCGGCGGCGGAACACGGCAAGCTGTTCCTCGTTCTGCGCATACACATCCTGCCCGTCCATCCACACATGACCCGACGTGGGACGGTCTACCCCGCCGAGAATGTGCAAGAGCGTGGATTTTCCCGAGCCGGACGGTCCGATGATGGCTAAAAATTCACCCTTTTCCACCGAAAACGACACATCGTCCAGGGCACGGACAACATTATCGCCCGTCCCGTATTGCTTTGTCAGATGCTCTACGCGTAAAATTTCCAAGATTTTCACACTCCAGTCTTACGCGTTCGGGCGAACATCACACATGCCCGCACGCCGCGTTATCGTTATTGTGCCCTTATCATACCAAACGAAAGTGACACTTCGGTGACCATACCGAAAAAATACGGTCACCGAAGTGTCATTTTGCGGGAATATCGGCAGGACGGCTACACAACACCGTAATAAAACCGCACCGTAAAGACAGCACCGCCGTCCTTCCCGTTCCGCGCCGTCACCGTACCGTTCTGCGCCGAAATGACGGCGCGTGCCAACGCAAGACCGATGCCAACGCTGTCCGAGGAAGCATTTTTGCCGCGGTAGAAGCGCTCGAACAGATGCGGAAGGTCGGACGGATCCGCGCCGTCACCCGTATCCGAAATTTCGATCTGCACAAAGAGCGGCGTTCCGACGGCAGTCACCGAGACCGTTCCGCCGACAGGCGTGTGCTCCATGCAGTTTTTGATGATATTTCCCAGCGCCTCCGCAGTCCACGCCGCATCGCACGGAAGCGCACACGAATCGGCGGTAACGCGCAGGGTCTGTCCCCTCAGCTCCATCGGCACCAAAAACGGCTCGCATGCCC
>CABUHM010000034.1:0-9778 GCA_902491355.1 uncultured Eubacteriales bacterium | reverse complement strand
GATTGACGGCGTTCTCCACGAGATCTCCACGATTCCCGGCGTAAAGGAAGACGTTCCGGAGATCATCCTGAATATCAAGGGTATTACGGCAAAGCTGAATTGCGACGGTCCCAAGACCGTAGTGCTGGATATGACCGGTGAGTGCGAAGCAACTGCCGGCAACATCAAGCAGGATGCGGAGCTTGAGATCCTGAATCCCGATTTGCACATCGCCACTCTCAGTGAGAACACCCGTCTTTACATGGAGCTGACCTTTGACCACGGTCGCGGATATGTGTCCCAGGAAAAGAACAAGGCGCAGAATCCTGCCACGATCGGTGTGATTTACACGGACTCCATCTACACGCCTGTATATAACGTACAGTACCGCGTGGAGAATACCCGTGTCGGTTCCAGCACCGATTTCGACAAGCTGACCATGGAAGTGCTGACCAACGGCACCATTTCCGCAAGGGAAGCTGTTTCGCTTGGCGCCAAGGTACTCAATGACCATCTTAGTCTGTTCGTGAACCTTTCCGAACAGCCGATTCCCGATACATTGATCGAACCTGACACAACCCGTATGGGTAAAGTCCTTGAGATGACCATTGAGGATCTTGACATGTCTGTTCGTAGCTTCAACTGCTTGAAGCGTGCAGGCATTAACTCGGTCGAGGATCTGACCAATAAGACGGAAGAAGAGATGATTCGCGTCCGCAACCTCGGCAAAAAGTCCCTGGAGGAAGTCATTCAAAAGCTCCACTCCTTGGGCTTAGACCTGAAAAAAGATGATGAATAATTTCATTGCGACCGCATTTTGCGGTTGCAGATGAATGTCCAAATTCCCATAAGGAGGATTTCAAGATGTCCGGATACAGAAAGCTTGGCAGAACTTCCGACCATCGCAGAGCAATGCTTCGCGGCATGGTCACTTATCTGCTGGAAAACGGCTCCATTGAGACGACTCTTACCAGAGCCAAGGAGGTTCGTTCCGTGACCGAGAAGATGATTACTCTCGGAAAGAAGAACACGCTTGCAAGCCGTCGCGCGGCTTTGGCATATATCACCAAGGAAGATGTCGTTTCTAAACTGTTTAATCAGATCGCGCCCGCATATGCGGATCGCAACGGCGGTTACACCGCTATCTATAAGCTCGGTCCCCGTAGAGGCGACGGCGCTGAAATGGCTATCATTAGGCTCGTGGGCGACGCTCCTGCCGCAGACGAGAAGAAGGAAGATAAAAAGGCCGATAAGTGATCGGTCGCATTTATGACTTCAATTGCCGGAACGCATCATTTGTGTGGTGTGCTCCGGCGATTTTTATTTTACTTTGCGGCGCTGACTGCTTTGCAAAGTGACTGTGTTCATGGTATGCACAGCGATCGCATATATGTCGGCAGTCAGAAGAATCGCTGTTGATGAGTATATGGTGGGCAGACAGCATTACCGCACTTGTGAAGAAGTAGTATCGCCGCTTGCATTCCGGAAACGCGATTCCGCAGGATCCGCCCCACCATCGGTTCGGTGCGGTCTACCGCAAGTCGGTGACGCTTGCTCTGATCATAACGATTTCGCTTCTTGCCGCGTTTGTTGCGGTCATAATAAGTCATATGCCGCATCATGGGGTGGAAAAAGCAGCAAAAAGCGATTTGTCCTTTGTATCATCGTGCGTCCGGAAAAATAAAAGTATTGTTCTGACATCCGCCAACGGCACGGTTTTTGGAACAGGATGCGATGCCGACTTGATGCGTGAATCCGCCCGGAAGATTGTTGTGACGGAAAGACGCGATTGACCGCATATCAGAAACCGGGCGAAGACGGGAGCTATATTCTTTGACCTTTGGAGTATGACGATACGGTTCCGCTTTCGTTTGCGGAAACGGATACGCTCTATAAGTAAAACAATGCTTGGATCATATACTGCGTCGGTATTGTTTGGGGTCTGAGCATGGTATATTTTATAGCCGCGGTTATTGTGGGCAGAAAGCCCGAAAAGTACTCTCGCCGAATGGCTGAATTCTTTACGCGCCTCGGGAGATATTGAAAAATACTTCCTGCGCCGAAAAGGTCGGGATGTGGTATGGCGTGCAGTGGAAAACCCGCGTCGGCACCGTCCGCCGCAGGCGGACGGCGCGGCGCGGGATCGGCATGTGGCGTTTGATCAATAACCGTGATACGTGCGTGCCGATCCCCGCTGACAAGCGCGGCTTGCCGTGCTTGTCACGACGCGGGAACTTGCAGTGCGTAAAATTCGCAGAGAATCAGCAGTGTGGCACGACGGCATATTTGAAATTGCAGGAGATGAAAAGGGGAGAGCATCACAAAACGATGCTCTCCCCTTTTAGTGTGCCGAGCGAAGATCGGCGTGAATTACTCCCGCAATTCGTTGATAATGGCTTGCAGTTGTTCCTCAGTGCCCGAAGCGTTGATCCTGGCACGTGCCTCTGCCGCACCCGGGATTCCGTGCAGATACCAGCCGAGATGCTTGCGGGATTCTAAGATGCCCATGCGCCGACCCTTGAAATGAATGAGCAGGGACACGTGACGCAGGGCGGTGTCCAGACGTTCATTCCTCGAAATTTCACGCGGTGGACGTCCCTCCAACACATCGGTGATCTGCGCAAACAGAAACGGATTTCCCTGTGCACCGCGCCCGATCATGATACCGTCGACACCGGTTTGGCCGATCATTTCCCGTGCGGCATCGGCGCTGTCCACATCTCCGTTTCCGAATACGGGTATGGAGACGGCGGCTTTGACCCGGGCTATGGTTTCCAGATCGACGCCGGGACGGTAGAGCTGTTCCCGCGTCCGTCCGTGGATGCACAGCGCGGCGGCGCCGCATTCCTCGGCGACATGCGCAAGCTCGGGTGCATTGCGGTGGGAAGAATCCCATCCGGTTCGGAATTTTACGGTCAGGGGCGTGTTGCCTGCCGCGCGGGCTGCGGCGGAAATGACCCGTGCCGCCTGCGGAAGGTCGCGCATCATGGCGCTTCCTTCGCCGTTGTTTACGATTTTCGGCATCGGACAGCCCATATTCAGATCAACGGCATCCGGATGAAAGCGCCGAATGACGGTTTCAACAGCTTCCGCAACGATCGCTTCCTCCTTTCCGAAGAGCTGAACGGCGACGGGGCGCTCCCCCTCGGAAAAATCCGCCAGGATCTCGGTCTTTTTGTCATGGTAGTGCAGACCCTTGGCGGAGATCATTTCGGACACCATATATTCCGCACCGTATTCCTTGCATAACGTGCGGAAGGCGCGGTCGGTCACGCCTGCCATGGGGGCAAGCGCCAAGCCGTGTTTGAGCGTGATGTTCTTGATTTTCAGCATAGTTACCTCAATTCCTGACGATATGATATCCTACCTTTACGAAAAAGTCAAGTCCTTTCGTCATTTCCCGTTCACAATGGCAAAGTCGGGTGGCATTTCTCGGAAAAAATAGGAACTTATGCCTATTGAAAAGCATTTTTGTTCATGGTACAATAAGATAATAACAGAGCGGATTTTGCACGTCCCGATTACACAAGAAAGGGAGCTTTTTTTCAGGAAAAGCTACGGTCATGTTCCCCATGAAGAAATTCCTCAAGCGTTATTTTGTTGACGCCATGAGCGCAATGGCGTTAGGTCTGTTTGCAACCCTGCTCATCGGCACCATCCTCAGTACACTGGGCGATTATATCCCGTACTGCGGCTTCTTAAAGGACGTCGCCAAGTTTGCATCGGGCGCCACCGGTATGGCAATCGGCGCCGCTATTGCAAATTCTCTGGGCGCGCACCCTCTGGTGCTCCTGTCCTCGATCGTTGTGGGTTCCATGTCGTACTCCATGGGCGCAACGGTGAATGGGTCTACGTATGCCGCCGGTCCTGCCGGTTGCTTCTTTGCCGTGATCGTGGCGGCAGAGGTTGGCATGCTGGTCTCCAAAAAGACGCGCGTTGACATTTTGGTAACGCCCATTGTCACCGTTCTTGTGGGATACGGAATTTCCCGTCTCGTTTGCCCGCCCGTGGCATATGCCATGTACTATCTGGGAGACTTTTTGAATACTGCCACCGAATTGCATCCCTTCGTCATGGGTATCATCATTTCGGCGGTCGTCGGCGTTATCCTGACACTGCCCATTTCCAGCGCCGCAATCTGCGCGATGATCTCCATTTCCGGTCTCGCGGGAGGCGCCGCCGTGGTCGGTTGCTGTGCGCAGATGGTCGGCTTTGCCGTCATTTCTTTCCGTGAAAACCGTTGGGGCGGCGTTTTGGCGCAGGGACTGGGTACCTCGATGCTCCAAATGGGCAATATCTGCAAAAAGCCGATCATCTGGCTTGCACCGACCCTTGCCGCCGCCATTTGCGGTCCTATTTCCACCATGCTCTTTGAGCTGAAGTGCAACGGCGTTTCCGCCGGTATGGGTACATGCGGCATGGTGGGACCCATCGGTGTGTTCACCGCTATGAAGGATTCCTTGGATTGGCACTTCTACATCGGCATGCCGGTCTGCTGTATCGTCCTGCCCGCGCTCCTCGCCTTCGCGCTGAACGAACTGTTCCGTAGCTTCCATTGGATCCGTACCGGTGATATGGATCTGCACCTGTAATCCCGCAAAACCAAATATCATTGCAAACAGCCGTAAGTGATCTCACTCACTTGCGGCTGTTTGCATATACCGGGAAAAAGACGCTTTCCTGTCTTTCGTTTTCGATATTATTACAAATTTCGAATTTTTCGTCCGAAATAGTTTACAAATCGTATACAATATGCTATACTTATGTAAGTGAGAATGGGATTATGTGTTCCTGCAAGGCGATTTTAGCAATTATATACCGATCATGTAACAATTGAGGAGGCTGATATCATGGCGCAGATTGCTGACATCATCAAATATGAAGGCGACAATTCTACATTTATCTGGAAACATCCCGGCGAAGATTTTAACTGCTTGACACAGCTCATTGTCCACGAATCACAGGAAGCCGTATTCTTTATGAACGGACAGGCGCTCGACCTGTTCGGTGCCGGCAGATATACACTGGAGACCCAAAACATTCCGAAGATCGGAAAGCTCCTGAACCGCGCGACCGGTGATCGTACCCCGTTCCATTGCGAGGTCTATTTCATCAACAAGACCGAGCAGATGTCCATCAAATGGGGAACCGATTCAAAGGTGCAGTACATCGACCCGATCTACGGCTTTCCGATCTCCATCGGCGTTTCGGGCGAGATGAGCCTGCGTGTTGAGGACAGCCGCAAGCTCCTTGTAAAGCTCGTCGGAACGGAGAATCTCCTCGGACAGCAAAAGCTGGTCTCGTTTTTCCGCGCATTTCTCATGACGCGGGTAAAGTCCTACATTGCACAGGTGATGAAGGCGAATGCGATCAATATTTTCGAGATCGACGAAAATCTTTCGGCGTTTTCCGAAAATATACATAAGCTCCTGATTCCGGATTTTGCCGATTACGGTATTTCGCTGGAGCGGTTCTTTGTGACCAATATCGTGAAGCCGGACGGCGATCGTCAGTACGAAAAATTCAAGGAATTGCATTTCCGTCAATACGCCGACATTGCAGAAGCGAAGCTGCGCCAGCAGACCGACATCATTTATGCGCAAACCGAGGCGCAGAAGGTGGTGATCGATTCTCAGGCACAGGCGACAAAACGCGCGCAGGAGGGGTATACCTATGCGCAGGAACGCGGGTTCGACGTTGCCGAGAAGGTCGCACAGAATGAAGCGGTGGGACAGTTCACCAATATGGGAGTCGGACTTGGTACAATGGCAGGTGTCGGCGGAGCTGTGGGCGGCGCGGTCGGCAGTGCCGTGAACGATGCCATGCAGGCGACTGCACAACCGACACCGCCCGCACAACCGACGGATGATATGGCGGCTTTTCGGGCGAAGGTTGAAAAGCTGACGATCATGAAGGACTCGGGTCTGATTACCGAAGAAGAATTCAATGCCGCAAAATCTGAATTACTGAAAAGCATTCTTTGATTGGAGGAAGGGACAATGAAAAAGAGTTTCGGAGCATATGCATTGATCTGGGCTATTCTTCTTACGATTTTTAATGCGGTTGTTTTCCTTGCCCGTCCCGTGATTGCGGGGTTTGAGATCCACTACGACATAAGATTTTGGGTGGCGTGGGCATCCGTAACCGTTGCTTTTCTCGGAAATCTTGCCTGTGCCTATGTTGCATTCAAAACGGAAAATCTCAAAAAAGTGTTTTACCGCCTCCCGCTTATCACGGTCAGCTATACGGGCTTGATCGTTATGCTGATCTGCGGGACGGCACTCATGCTGATTCCCAATTGTCCCGCGTGGATTGCGGCTGTTGCCTGCGTCATTGTTTTTGCCGCCAATGCGACAGCAATCATCAAAGCGGGCTGGGCTGGCAGTACCGTTGCCGCCGTTGATGAAAAGGTACAAACGAAAACCGCATTTATCAAAACGGCGACACTTGACGCGCAGAATCTCATGAACCGTGCCGAAAGTGATGCGGTCAGAGCGGCGTGCAAAAAGGTGTACGAGGCACTGCGCTATGCCGATCCGATGTCAAATGACGCGCTTTCCGTTGCCGAAGCAAAGATCACCGTGAAGCTTGATGAACTCGCAACCGCCGTTCAAGCCGCCGACGAAGAGAAGGCGCGCGAGATCGCCGACGAGGTCGTTTTGCTGGTGAAGGAACGAAACAACAAATGCAAGGCGTTAAAGTGAGGATCGACAGATGGATAAGATAACGGCAGTATTCAAATGTAAAATGTGCGGCGGCACAATAGAGTTTGAGCAAGGCGCGACGGTAGGAGTATGCGACAGTTGCGGAACGAAGCAGACCTTGCCGCGGCTTGATGATGAGAAGCGGGCGAATCTGTATGACCGCGCGAACCATTTCCGTCGAAACAACGATTTTGACAAGGCAATGGGTATCTACGAGCAGATACTGAACGAGGATAACACCGATGCGGAGGCATATTGGTCGCTTGTTCTGTGCCGCTACGGTATTGAGTATGTGGAGGATCCGTCCACCCATAAGCGCATTCCCACGGTGAACCGTGCGCAGTTTACGTCTATTTATATGGACGAGGACTACAAGTCCGCTCTGCGCTATGCCGACGGATATCAGCGTCAGATTTACGAAGAAGAGGCAAAGACGATAGACGATATCCAAAAGGGTATTTTGGAAATTTCCTCCAAGGAAGAACCCTTCGATGTCTTTATTTGCTATAAGGAAACGGATAAGAACGGGCGGAGAACGCAGGACAGCGTGCTTGCCAACGATCTGTACCATCAGTTGATCCAAGAGGGCTTCAAGGTTTTCTTTGCACGTATCACCTTGGAGGACAAATTGGGTTCTGCCTACGAGCCGTACATATTTGCCGCTCTGAACAGCGCCAAGGTCATGGTGGTGCTTGGTACCAAGCCCGAGTATTTCAATGCCGTGTGGGTCAAGAATGAGTGGAGCCGTTATCTTGCTCTTGTAAAGAATTCGGGTGGAAAGAAAATGCTCATTCCCGCCTACCGCGATATGGATCCCTACGATCTGCCCGAGGAATTTTCGCACCTTCAGGCACAGGATATGTCCAGACTCGGCTTTATGCAGGATCTGATCCGCGGTATCAAGAAAATTATTACTGTCGATGCACCGAAAACGGCTGTGAAGGAAACCGTGGTCGTGAATGCGGGCAATGCAAACATTGCGCCGTTGCTCAAGCGTGCGTTTCTGTTTCTGGAGGACGGAAACTGGCAGGAAGCGGATGAATACTGTGAAAAGGTGCTGGATCAAGACCCCGAAAATGCGCAGGCGTATCTCGGTAAAATGATGGCGGCATTGCAGGTCAAAAAGCAGGAACGCCTCGCCGATTGCGACCAAGCGTTTGATGATAACGGATATTATCAAAAGGTCATGCGTTTTGGCGGCAAAGAGTTGCAGACAGCATTGCAAGGTTACATCAAGCAAGTCAATGACCGCAACGAACAAGCCCGTTTGAGCGGTATTTACGATGATGCGCTCAAGGCAATGAAAGCGGCATCAACGGAAGGCGATTGTAAGAAAGTCGCAGAGGTTTTTAGGAGTATTTCGGACTTTCGGGACGCGGATTCGTTGGCGGATAATTGCCTTGAAAAAGCAGAAGATTGCCGCAAAGATGCCATTTATGCTTCTGCCAAATCAAAAATGGGTAGCATGCGAATTGCAGATTACGAAAATGCAATTAAAATTTTCGAGAGCGTTTCCGGTTGGAAGGATGCAGACGAATTGATTATCGCCTGCCAAAAGAAAATAGAAGATATTAAGAAGAAAAAAGAAATAGAGCGTCTGGAGGCTGAAAAAGCGGCAAAGAGGCGCAAGAAGGTGCTTGCCATTGGAACACCAATTGTCTGTGCGTATGTCGTGTTTGTTATTTTGATGATAACGGTGATTATCCCAAACATTAAATACAATTCTGCCCTTGAGTTGATGAACGAGGGCAAGTATAGGGAAGCAATTCGTATATTTCAAGAACTGAACGATTATAAGGATAGCAAGGGCAAAGTAGCAGAGGCTTTTGACAAGTACAATGTTGAAAAATTAAAGGTTGCCGATGTTGGAGATGTTGTCTGTTTTGGCACTTATGAACAGGACAATAATACTGCAAACGGTAAAGAGGATATTGAGTGGATTGTCCTTGCCAAAGAGAGTAGCAAACTGCTGTTGATTAGCGACAAAGCTCTTGATTGCAAGCCGTACAATACGACGTACACCAATGTAACGTGGGAAACCTGTTCGCTTCGCGGATGGATGAACGAAACGTTTCTTAACGAGGCTTTTAGCTCAGAAGAACAGACTCAAATACAAATCACAAATGTGTCGGCAGATAGAAATCTGGATTACAATATTGATTCCGGCAATGCCACAACGGACAAAGTCTTTCTTCTTAGCATTAATGAAGTAATTCGGTATTTTAGTGATGACAAGGCAAGGAAGTGTGTGCCAACCGCTTATGCAAAGGCAAACGGTGCAAGTGTCTTATATGGCAACGTGAAGAATGCCGAAGCTACCTGCTGGTGGTGGCTTCGGTCGCCCGGCAACGGTCAGGGTCATGCCGTCTATGTAGGCACTATTGGCACGGTCAATAACTATGGTTACTATGTTGACACTGATTATCTCAGCGTTCGCCCCGCCATGTGGATCGATGTAAGTTCTATAAACGCCTAAGAGTCCATTTGTAATTATTATAGTGTTACATCAAGACGGGAGACAGTCATCATGGCTGTCTCCCGTTTTGTGCGTTGAAGTGTGTTTGATTATTTCGGGGGTCAATGCTTTTTCGTCTGTGCCGCCGCGATGAAGCCGCGGAAGAGGGGGTGTGCCTTGTTGGGGCGGGACTTAAATTCGGGGTGGAACTGCACGCCCACGTAGAAGGGCAACTGCGTCAGCTCCACGGTCTCCACCAGACGTCCGTCGGGCGACAGACCGGAGAGGGTCAGACCCGCATTTTGCAGTGTCTCACGGTAGTCGTTATTGAATTCGTAGCGGTGGCGATGGCGCTCCGATATATTCTGTGCGCCGTAGCAACGCTCCATGGTGGTCTGCGGCTGAATGGTGCAGGGGTACGCGCCGAGGCGCAATGTGCCGCCCTTATCGATATTATCGCTCTGTCCCGGCATGAAGTTGATGACCTTATTTTTGCACAGCTCGTCGAATTCTCCGGAGTTTGCGTCCGTGATGCCCGCCACGTTCCGTGCGTACTCGATGACTGCGATCTGCATGCCGAGGCAGATGCCGAAATACGGGATCGCGGTCTCTCTTGCGTAGCGTGCGGCAAGGATCATGC
>CABUHM010000033.1:0-9862 GCA_902491355.1 uncultured Eubacteriales bacterium | reverse complement strand
GTTAAGACCGGTCTGTCCGCCGATGCCGGGAACGATGGCGTCGGGACGCTCATAGCGGATGATCTTTGCCAGATATTCCAGATTCAGCGGCTCCATGTACACCTTGTCCGCAACCGTGGTATCGGTCATGATGGTGGCGGGGTTGGAGTTGCACAGAACCACCTCGTAGCCCTCTTCGCGCAGGGCAAGGCACGCCTGTGTGCCGGCATAGTCAAACTCCGCCGCCTGCCCGATGACAATGGGACCGGAGCCGATGACCAAGATCTTTGAGATATCGGTTCTCTTTGGCATTTATTTATCCTCCATCATGGCAATGAATCGGTCGAAAAGGTATGTGCTGTCCTGCGGACCGGGCGCACTTTCGGGGTGGTACTGGACGCTGAACATGCGGTTTTCACGGTCGGCGACACCCTCCACGGTGCCGTCTAGCAGATTGACGTGGGTCACGGTCAGTCCCGTGCCCGCCAAACTTTCCTCCCGCACCGCATAGCTGTGGTTCTGGGACGTGATCTCGATTTTGCCGCTTGCCAGTTCTTTTACGGGATGGTTGCCGCCGCGATGACCGAATTTCAGCTTGTAGGTCTCGGCGCCGCAGGCAAGGGAGATGATCTGATGTCCCAGACAGATGCCGAAGATGGGGTGTTTTCCGCGCAGTTTGCGCACAAGCTCTATGACGGGCGCGGCGTCCTGCGGGTCGCCCGGACCGTTGGAAAGGAACACGCCGTCCGGCTTCATTTTTTCAATATCCTCGGCGCTCGAGCAGTACGGCACCACCGTAACGTTACAGCCCCGCGCGTTGAGGGAACGGATGATATTGAGCTTCATGCCGCAGTCCACGGCGACCACGTTCAGTCGCGCGTTTGCCGTGCGGGAATACCAGCGCTTTTTGGCGCTGACCCGTGCAACCGCGTCATGCGGGACGAGAGTGTCGCGCAGGACGGAGACGGCGGTATCGGTGGGCGTTTCGTAATCGGTGATGAGGGCGCGCCGACTGCCTAAATCGCGGATACTGCGGGTGAGGCGGCGGGTGTCGATGCCCGTCAGTCCCACAATGCGGTGATCCTCCATGACTTCCGCCAAGGTTTTGGTACAGCGGAAATTGGAGGGCAGGTCGTTATATTCCCGCACGATCAGCCCGCCGACCGTGGGGAGCTTGGTCTCGTAATCCTCGTCCGCCATGCCGTAGTTGCCGATGAGCGGATAGGTCATGACCACTGCCTGATCGGTATAGGACGGGTCGGAAACGATCTCCTGATACCCGACCATGGAGGTGTTGAAAACCACCTCGCACACCCTGTCCTCAAAACAGCCGAAGCCGTTTCCTGCATATTCCGTGCCGTCCTCAAAGACCAGCTTCCGTTTCTTCATGCTTTCCATACTGCCTCTCCTTTGCAGACCGTCAATAGGTTTTTTCCGTACAGGGTTCTTCCCGCAAACGGCGTGCTTTTTCCCAAGGACAGAAAGTCCTGCACATCCACCGTCTGCCGTGCGCCCAGATCCCACACGCAGATGTCGTCGCCTGCAGGAAGCCCGAAGCGGCGGCGCGGGTTGACCGACATCAGCTCAATGAGCCGCTCCAAAGAAATGATTCCCGTTTTCACAAGCTCGGTATACAGAACGGGAAAGGCGGTTTCCAATCCCGAAATGCCCATGAGACTGCCTGCCAGTCCCAAACTCTTTTCCGACGCCGCATGGGGCGCGTGATCGGTCGCGATCATGTCAATGGTGCCGTCCGCAATGCCCGCAAGCAGTGCCGCGCGGTCTGCGGGGGAGCGCAGGGGCGGGTTCATTTTCCAGCTTCCGTTCTCCTGCAGCATGGAATCGTCCAGCACCAGATAGTGCGGCGCCGTCTCACAGGTCACGTCCAGACCGCGGCGCTTGGCGCGTCGGATCAGCTCCACGCTTTTGACGCAGGAAACGTGGCACACATGGTAACTGCATCCTGTCTCCTCCGCCAGCCGCAGATCGCGCACGATGGGACGCCATTCGCTTTCGGCGCTGATGCCCCGATGCCCGTGGAGGCGCGCGTAGGCGCCGTCGTTGATATAGCCGCCGTGCACCAGGGAGTTGTCCTCGCAGTGCGCGGCAATGATCTTGCCCAGACGCTTGGCGCAGAGCATGGCGCGCTTCATCAGCGTTCTGTCCTGTATGCCCCGTCCGTCGTCCGAGAAGGCGACGCAATCGGGCGCAAGCTCGGTCAGGTCAGCCAGCTCTTCTCCCCGCTCTCCCACCGTGACCGCGCCGTAGGGGTGTACGCCGATCTGCGCGTCCCGACGGATGGCGGCAAGCTGGGGGGCGAGATTCGCCGCGCAGTCCGGAACGGGGTCGAGGTTGGGCATGGTGCACACATCGGTGTATCCGCCGTGCGCCGCCGCAAGAGAGCCTGTCAGGATGGTCTCCTTATAAGAAAATCCCGGTTCTCTGAAATGCACGTGCACATCACAGAAAGCCGGGAATACAAACACCTGACCGGAATCGGATACCTTGACGGGAGAAAGGGAAAAGGGAAAGCGGTCGCGGGAAAAACGATCCCGTACAAACGCGCCGTCCCGATATACGGATACACTGTTATCGTAAAAATCAAAATTCATGCCATACACCTGCCTTTCGATATGCTTTCGGTAAAAAAGCCTGCTTGAGCATCCCCAAGCAGGCAAAAAGACAAAACCGTGATCCGCCGCGCAACCGTATCTGTTACAGTCCTGCCGTGCGCACAAAATTCTCCGCGCCCGACCGATGCCGACCCCGCTTGCCGCAGTGTTCTGTTTTCAATCTTGCCGGCGTCACAGCGCCTCGCTTAAAGATCGTAGAACCATTGTACCACAATCCCCGCCCGAAGTCAAGAGCGCGGGCACAAAAACCGACGCAAAACAGAAATGTTACAAATGCTTACAGGAGCATCTGCCCGTTCATTTCCAGACGGAAGCGCAGATGCAGAAATTCCGCCGCCTTGCGGCACAGCACCATGCGGTTCATGAAGATCTCGAAATAGTCCATCACCGAGCCGAATTCGGGGTCTACCGAGAGGCGCAGAAGGATCTCGGTCTTTTCCGTGTTGATGCTCAGCTCGGAGTGTGTGACCGAATAGTTCACGCGGTCATGGATGTCGAAGCGGCTGATGTCGGTGTTGCGCACACGGGAACGGCGCACGTCCGACTTATCTGCCAAGATTAGCGCCGCCGCCACGCCGTTGACCGGCACGCCTGTGCCCTCATCATGGTTTCCGATGGCGGAGACCACCGTGGCGATGTCCCGCGGCTCCATCTCCATGTGGTCTAAAATACGGAACGCCATGATGGCGCCGCTCTGGGAGTGATCCACGCGGTTGATGAGGTTGCCGATATCGTG
Source organism: uncultured Eubacteriales bacterium (assembly GCA_902491355.1). Taxonomy (GTDB): domain Bacteria; phylum Bacillota; class Clostridia; order Oscillospirales; family CAG-272; genus UMGS2055. The sequence continues at coordinate 6,514 of CABUHM010000033.1, read as the reverse complement.
TAGATATGCGGCGATCCGCGCCAGCTCCACGGTGTGCGCGTCGTAGCCCAGTGTGGTGAGGATGTCGGCGGCGCGCTCCGCCACCTGCATCACGTGGGCATAGCTGTGCTCGGTGAAGCCCTGTGCGCGCAGGGATGCGTCGGCACCCTCGATATAGGTGTGGATTTCCTCGGAATTTCTGATGTCTTCAAATGTGACCATATTTCATCCTTTTTCCGCGTATTTTTCGCTTTTTCCCCGCTTTTCGGCATTTTCCCGTCGTCCGAAAAAGCAACGTCCGCATGCAGGGGTCTGCGCGGGACGTTGCTTTTTCTTCGGATCTTATTTCTTGATCAGCTCGCCGTAGCACTTACCGAAGGCACATGCCGCGTTGGCTTCGTCGGTGTCCAGATGGACGGCAAGCGCGAAATTCGGGTTCACGCGAACCACCACGTCGTCGTAGACGGTGGTGCGTGCGCTCTCGATCTTGAACTTGACCACTTCCTTATCCTCCACACCGTAGGTCTTTGCATCCTCGGGGGTCATGTGGATGTGACGCTTTGCCACGATCACGCCCTCCTCCAGCTCGACCGTGCCGCACGGTCCCACCAGCTTACATCCGGGGGTCTGCGCCACGTCGCCGCTCTCGCGCACGGGTGCGTCGATGCCTAGGGTGCGTGCGTCGGTGAAGGAGACCTCAACCTGGCTTGCCTTGCGGGCAGGTCCCAAAACGATAACGTTGGGAATGGATCTCTTGGGTCCCACCAATTCCACGCGCTCCTCGCATGCGAACTGACCGGGCTGGCTGAGCGCCTTCTTGAAGGTCAGCGTTGCGCCCTCGCCGAACAGAGCGGCGATGTGCTCCTCGGTCAGATGGACGTGGCGGGCGGAGGTTTCCGCCAAAATTTTGTCTGCCATAATGATTAACTCCTTTTTTACATAAAATTCAACAGACCCATTATACTATATTTATGCGTAAAAGTAAAGAACCGCAGTGAATTTTACAAAAAAACCGAAAAAGGAGAACAGGTATGAACAAGGAACGGTACGGGACGGCGCAGGAGCCGCAGAAGTCCGAGGGAAACGACGGCGAAAAGCAGGAGAACGTCCGTGCGGGCGAGGAAAACGACGGCGCGGTGACCATACGCGGCGCGCGCGGCAATCTTCATGTCATCAGCATCATCGGGCAGATCGAGGGACACTATCTTTTAGGCGGCGGACAGAAGAGCACGCGCTATGAGCACCTGATCCCCGCCATTGCCGAGGTGGAGGAAAGCACGGAAATCGACGGGCTTCTGGTCATTCTGAACACCATGGGCGGCGACGTGGAGGCAGGTCTGGCACTGGCGGAGCTGATTGCGGGCATGAAAAAGCCCACCGTTTCTCTGGTGCTCGGCGGCGGACACTCCATCGGCATCCCGCTTGCCGTTTCGGCACGGCAGTCCTTCATTGTACCCAGCGCCACCATGACGCTGCACCCCGTGCGCACCAACGGCATGGTCATCGACTGTCCGCAGACCTACCGTTATCTCGAACGCATGCAGAACCGCATTCTGCGCTTCATCGCCACCCATTCCCGTGCGCCCATGGAAAAGATGCGGGAAATGATGCTGGCGCGCGAGGAGCTTTCCACCGACCTCGGCACGGTGCTTGAGGGACGGGAAGCCGTGGAATTGGGGCTGATCGACCGTGTGGGCGGACTGCACGACGCGCTCTCGGCTCTGCGGGAAATGCACCGAAGCGACAGTAAAGCCGCGTCGGGCGAAAGCGGTGAAAAGGGCGCAGAAAAGGAAACGGCGCCGTCCTGTACCGACGACGCCTGTCCCATATAAATATAAAATTCGTCTTTTCCGAAAGCTGATCTCAGAACACCTTTTCCAGACACAGAAGAAGAATGGCGGCAGTGCCCACGCCGAGTCCGATCCACTTTCTGCCCGAGAGCCTTTCGCGGAACAGGACGATGCCTGCCAGTGCGGACAGTATCAGTCCGCCGCCGTTGACCACGGGGAAAAAGACGGCGGATTCCATGACGCCCGAAAGATACAGATTGATGATATTTGCCGCCGCCACGCACACACCGGTCAGGGCGCAGGCGTAAAAGGCGGGATTGCGCGGGGTCAGGTGCAGAGCGGAGCGCTCCTGTGCCGCCGCCGTCCTTCCCTTCGGTCTGCGGCAGAACAGCCATCCGCCCAGCGAGAATACCGACGAGAACAGGAAGGCGACCAGCAAAAACAGGTTCAGTTCGTCCCGATGCGCCGAATTCTGATGGATCTGCTGGAGGATACCGATGAAGCCGTTGAGCAGAAATGCGCCCATACAGCAGGCAAGCCACACCAGGTTTGCCTTTTTCTGCGCCGCCTCGCCCTCGCCGTCCTTCGACACCGACAGGATCATACATGCCACCATCATGGCGATGCCGATGTAGTGCGCCGCGTGCAGGGTCTGCCCTAAAAACACGCCGTACAGGGACGGAATGATCATGGAGCAGGAAATGATGACCGTGGTATAGGACATGGGTCCCACGCCGAAGGCGCACATGTTCAGGATTGCCGCGCCCGCCGTTACCGCGCCGAAGAGCAGTCCGAGCAGAAGGGTATACAGAGACGGCATGTGCAAGCCGCCCTGCATGCACATCATGACCACCAAAACTGCGGAGGTGAACAGTCCGGACAGCGCGTTGAAGCGGTAATTGTCTGCCTGCGCACGGATATATTTCTTCATGCACAGATTGCGCAGGATATTATAGGTCAGCCCCGCAAGCAGGGATATAGTCAACAGAAGATATGCGGTCATGCCTGTGTGTCCTCACTTTCCGCCCGATAGAACCAAAGGATACCGCTCCGCTTGGGAATGGACACCGAGAAGCCCTCTCTCAGCTCCCGTCCCGTACAGCGGCGGGTCTCGCCGTGCTCGGGGTCGCTGAGGCGGTATACCGTTTCGTCGTCAAGCGCCGTCAGGTGTACCGTGAAGGTGTCCTCCTGCGCCTTTGTGTTCCGTATGACCTGGAAGAAGCCGTCGCTGCATTCGGGACGGTCAAACTGCATGGCGTAATAGTCGGCGGGGTTCAGGCGGCATTCGGTCAGCGGATAATAGTCGCCGCTCAGCTCGATCTGCGCCGCGCGCCGCCAGATCTCGGTCATTTTCCGTCCCATGTCGAACATGGCGTCATCGTCGTTGTATTCGATCATGGAGGTGACCACCGGCGCCATGGCGTTGTGGTAGGCAAAGGCGTCCACCTTCTGATATCCGCCCGTCAGATAATTGCCCTCGTCGTCATCGTGGCTCATGGTGTGCGCGCGGAAATAGGGGATCCATTCAAACATCTGCCGATGCTGTTTCTGCTTTGCCGGATGCTCTCCCAGTCCCACGTCGGTGTACTGGAGAGGGACGGCGCGCCGCATGGTCTCAAGGTCGTTCCGCCGTCCGCCGCTGGCGCACGAATCGATCCACAGCCCGGGATTGCGCAAAAGCAAGTCGTCCCAGTATTGCAGATAGCCCTGCACATGCAGGTTCTCCATCGCGCCGATGCGGTCGGGCGCTTCGTGCGCCATCCATGCATGCATGGGGGAGAAGTTGAAGTCCTGACGGTACACGCGGATATGGCTCTGCGCGATCATGCCGCTGACATAGTCGGTGATGTACTGCCGCGCCTCCGGATTGCCCAGATCAAAGGCATAGTTCTTGGACGGCGTGCCGTCCGGCTCGTCCCAGTGCAAAAACCACTCGGGATGCTCCTGCAAAAGCAATCCGCCCTCGTAACAGCGCTCCGGCTCGAACCACACCAAAAGACGGATGCCGTTCTCGTCGCACTTTTCGCCGATGGGCGCAAAGCCGTTCGGCAGATTCTCGCGGTTCGGGTGCCAGTCGCCCAGCTTCCACCAGATGTTGCCGCATGCGTACCATCCCGCGTCCACCCACCAGATGTCGGGGCGCATGCCGCGGTCGATGTAGGTCTGAATGGCGTCGATCTGGTTTTTCTCGGTGATGCCGCAGAATTCCTCCTTGCCGCCGATGCGGTACGTATGCAGGCACAGCATGGGACGGAGTGGATGTCCGTTCTCACGCGGCAGAATGTGCGCAAAATACCACCGTCTCCACATATTGCATGCGCGCGAATCGTCGCCGCAGTACGCCATGAGGTTCAGGCGGGGCGTCCGCATAGTCTCACCCGGGCGCACGGCAAAGTGACACCGCCACTGTCCCATCTCAAAATGCACGCCGCCCTCGTCCGGCGAAAATTCCGCGCGCCAGCTTCCCGGCCAGCCCAGCGCGATCTGATAGCCGCCGTCCCTGCCGTCGCGCAGACGGAAGTACGGAAACGCGCCGTTGCAGGGCGTGCCGTCGCGGGTACCGAGCGAAACGGTGCGGTCGATGGGGTCGTCGTACCACGTGTAGCCGTCTCTGCCGCATGTGTCGCCGTTTCCGTGGTGCAGTACCGGCGCGGGTGCGTCAAGGTGTCCCGCAATGCGGATGTCCGAAAGGGGTTCGGTGTCCCCCTCGCCGCGGTTCGTGATGAAAAAGACCCATTCGGTCATGGGAAAATCTAAATATTCCAGGTATTCGCACCGGATCTCCAGTCCCTGCGCATCCTGCCCCACAATGACGATCTGCACCGTGTTCGCGTCCGGACGCCGCACCGTGACGCGCGGACAAAAGTCATCCGGAATGCCGCAGACCACGCGCTCTCCGTACAAAAATCGAAGCGGCACCTCCGACGGCGAACGGTAGGGCAGAATTTTCGCAATTCGGAGCATGTCCTCTCCGGCTACACTGTTTTTGCTTATCATGCAAGCTGTTTCCTTTCCGCACTCAGCATCATGTGCGCCGCCCGTATCTCCCCGTGCGGCAACTTTCCCCTATTGTATCAGATTTTTCCCCATTTTGCAAGTGTTTTGGAAGATACGGGGGATGCGACGGGGGCCGCCTTTTAGGAAAGGCGCCCCGGACCACCAGCGAAAACTTCGCTGTGTGAGGGAGGTTGCTTACGACAGGTCGGACGTATGCGGTCACGATGGCATTTGTTACTGCACTATACACAGTGGTCGCCCGCTCTCCATCTATTGTACATACACAATCGGGATGTCGCCCCCTACGTTCCGCGCGGTCGTGCGGACGGCGCAAAAATCCCCCGCGTGCACACAAAAGAGGTGCATGCGGGGGCGGTTTGGAATTGTGCTCGACGGCGCGGGTTTTTCCGCATCAAAAAAGACCGCATTGCACTGCGGTCTCAGTTTTTGTGATTGTCGCGGTGGAATTCCGCGATGACACGATGCACGGTTTCGATTTGCGTTTCGCTCAGACCCGAAACATTCACGGTCTTGTCCTTTGCCACACCCAAAAGATAGTCTGTGGTCACCCCGAAATAGTCCGCCAAGCGTATGAGCATGTCAAAGGTCGGAAATCCCATGCCGTTTTCATATTTACTGACAACTGCCTTCGACAATCTCACCGACGCTCCCAATTCGCTTTGGGTCAGGCTGTGGCTTTTCCGCAATTGCTTTAATACGGTTCCGAAATCGCAGATATTCATGGTATCACCGTCCTTTTCTGCTCTTATTATAACAAAAACGGAGACTACAAATCATATATTTTTGTATACGAAACATTGACTTTTGCAGTCAAACGTGATATCCTTAACATAGGATGTCCGAAATCGCAGTGAATAAAAGCGGAACAGGCGGTATATCCTGAGATCGGAGATCAAAACAACGGATAAAGGAGAATTGCCATGGCGTTGATCAGGTGCCCCGAATGCGGGGAAGACGTTTCCGGAGTTGCCAACATTGCAAGGAGCTGCCCTATATGCGGTACGCCCATTCATCTGCCCCCTCGGGTCGAACGGGAGAAGAACGGCAACGTTCCCCCAAAATCAATACCTCGGGTTGTTACGGACGAAAAAGGTGAGGATACGGAGGCAAAGAAGGAAAACGATGCGTCGGATCTGTCGCCGCGGCAGTGATCCTCGGCGCATAACAACAGAAGAAAAAGATACGGTATGCATGTCGGACGGAATCCGACGGTGCATACCGTACCTTTATTTATTGGCAGAAAGCAATCAGCGAATGAACATCACGGAGCGGATCTGGAAGGGATGGAACGGCAGACGAACGACGCCGTTTTCCACGGGAAGCTCGGTGCGAATGTCCTCCAGAATGTTCACGTCAAAGACCTTTGTGTAGCCGTTCGGAACGGCGACGGTGCATGTGTCCTTACAGCCCTCGGTCTCGTAGTAACGGGCGACCACGGCATCGGAACGCAGTGCGGCGGGCTTGAGTGCCTCCAGCATGACGTGACAGCAGGACGGCACGAACGCGCCGTCGTTAAGCGTCTTTTCGCTCGCACTGCCCGCATGCGCCACGGCGGGTACATTCAGCTCATAGGCGGGGCAGATGACGCTCTGCGTGTCAAATGCGCCGTGCGGCAGAACGGAATACGTGCACTCATGCACGCCCGCATCGCCCGATTCGTCCGGACGGGTGCCGCCGCGGTGCAGGGTGAGGGCAAGCTCGGAGTTGAGTGCCGAAATGCCGTATTT
>CABUHM010000032.1:0-10010 GCA_902491355.1 uncultured Eubacteriales bacterium | reverse complement strand
TCTGCGGAAGTTTTTTTCAATCATACGGGAAATATCCCGTTGACTGATCGGCGCGATGATAGTATAATATCTGCGATACGCCGCGTATCGCTCTCGCTTTGGAAGAGTGTTATGAATCGGGATTTAACAAAAGGGTCTGTTGTCAAGTCCATGCTGTTGTTTGCCGTCCCCATGATATTGGGGAATCTGCTTCAGCAGTGCTATAACATTGCCGATACGCTGATCGTCGATCAATTTCTTGGGCGGAATGTCCTTGAGGCGGTGGGCTCTTCCTTTACACTGATGACATTTTTGACTTCCGTCATACTCGATCTGTGTATGGGAAGCGGCGCGTTGTTTTCCATGTGCTTCGGGTAGCGTGATGAAAAGGCTCTGCGGGAGAATCTGTGCGCGTCCTTCTTTTTTATTGCGCTTATCACGGTGCTTTTGAACATTCTGGCAATTGTTTGTCTGGACGGACTTCGCGTATTTCTCAGGGTTCCTGCCGAGGTCTGGGACGATATGCGGGAGTATCTGCGTGTGATTTTCATTGGGATCCCCGCCGTTTTCCTGTACAATTATTTCGCCTCTTTTCTGCGGGCGATCGGAAATTCCGTCACGCCGCTGGCTTTTTTGGCTGTTTCCGCCGTGCTGAACATTATTCTTGATCTTTGGTTTGTGATCGGTTTGAACCGGGGAGTTGCCGGAGCGGCGGAAGCGACCGTAATAGCCCAGTATCTTTCCGGCATCGGGATCGCCGTCTACACCTTTATGCGCTTTCCGCAGGTACGCTCGATATGCAGGATTCGCTGTCTGCGAAGAGAACGCGTTCGCGGGATCATTTCTTTTTCCACACTGACCTGTGTACAGCAATCGGTTATGAACCTCGGTATCCTTATGGTTCAGGGGCTTGTCAACAGCTTCGGCTCCGTCGTCATGGCGGCTTTTGCCGCCGCAGTGAAAATCGACGCTTTTTCCTACATACCGGTACAGGATTTCGGCAATGCCTTTTCCACATTCATTGCGCAGAACTACGGGGCAAAAGAGAGTGCGCGTATCCGTGCGGGACTGAAAAGCGCAGTGTGTATTTCCATGGCGTTCTGCGTGGTCATATCTGCGCTTGTCTGCGCCTTCGCAAGACCGCTTATGATGATTTTTGTAGATGCCGGAGAAACCGAGGTCATCATGGAGGGTGTGCGCTATCTGCGTATTGAGGGCGCATTTTACTGCGGCATAGGCTGTCTGTTTCTGCTCTACGGCTTGTACCGTGCGTTGGGAAAGCCGGGAATGAGCGTGGTCCTCACGGTCATTTCATTAGGCACCCGTGTTGCACTGGCATATCTGCTGTCCGCTGTTCCCGCATTCGGCGTGAACGGCATCTGGTGGTCGGTTCCGATTGGTTGGGCTTTGGCGGATCTGGTCGGCTTGCTTTACTACAGATCCCGAAAGAAAGCTCTGCTCTCTTTTGAACAGGAAAAGGTGGTTGTCCGAAAGGGCTGACGCCCGATAAGGTTGCACTCCGTGCAAACGGAGTCGGTTTTTTGTTCTGCGTTTGTCCGCATGTCGCGACAAAGCATTGAAAAACGTGAATATTTATGATACAATAAGATATCAGCAAACCAAATTTGCGAGGGTGCGCACATGTACATTGAAACCGACAGGATGATCGTTCGCGATTTCACGGTCCATGATCTGAGCGATCTGCACGAGATCCTCGGCGACGGCGAAACCATGAAATATTGCGAGCCTGCATATACCGTTCGGAAAACGGCTGACCTTTTGCAGAGCTTTTGCATCGACAAAAAGGGCGCCTTTGCCGCCGTGCACAAAGAATCGTCCAAGGTGATCGGCTATATTCTCTTTCACGCGACCGACGACGGTGTATATGAAATGGGATGGATCTTCAATCAGAATTATCGGGGAAAAGGGTTAGCCTCGGAAGCCTGCGGGGCGGTCGTCGATTATGCCTTTGACAGGATGCATGTACATAAAATATTTGCCGAAACGATCGACGGAGGAAGATCCGTTAATCTGATGAAAAAGCTCGGAATGAAGCCGGAAGGGATTCAGCGGAGCCAAGTCAGGGACAATTTCGGAAATTGGGCAGACGTATACCTCTACGGTATTTTGGCGCAGGACAGACCGTGATGCAAATCCTTGAGGAAATTGATTCCGAATCAGATTTTTTATCAAAACGAAGGAGATACGATTTATGTTGAACAACAACGAAGGACAGATGTTTTTCCCGAACGAGGAATGGCGGGTAGAGGTCAAGAAGAAGGCGCATGCGCTGAACCAAAAATACAATGCGCTGACGGAATATCAGACCGAGGAAAGAAAGGAAGTTTTGAAGGAACTGCTGGGCGAACTGAACGAAGGCGTCGCCCTCAACGGTCCGATCCGTTTCCATTACGGAATTCACACAAAGATCGGGAAGTATACCTTCATCAATTTTAACTTTACCTGTCAGGACGATACCCGGGTCACGATCGGAGAACACTGTGATTTCGGACCGAATGTTACGATCACCACGCCGCTTCACCCGATGCTGGCAGACGAGAGAACACAGCTCATGTGTCCCGACGGCGTGGCAAGAAGACTGTGCTGGGCGAAGCCCGTTGTGATTGAGGACGGATGCTGGATCTGTGCCAATGTCACGATCCTGCCCGGTGTGACGATCGGCAAAAACTGTGTAATCGGCGCGGGCAGTGTTGTGACGCGCTCCATCCCCGCAAACAGCTTTGCGGCGGGAAATCCCTGCAGGGTGATCCGCACGCTCACGGAAAACGACTCTATGGCAAACAAGCCCGAAATCCTCGGGGACTGCTCGGTCATGAGGCAGTCCGATTAACGCTTGGGCTATCTCGATATTTATCAAAAAACACTTCTGCTGACATGTTGCGCAGTGATGCGGCAGTGGGAAGGCGTTAAAAACGGAAGTATTTGCGGTACAACAAGAACAGGAAAGGCGGTGGCGGGATGTTCGGCGCTGTTTACGGCGATGTGATCGGGTCATATTACGAGGTTCACTGCACCAAGAATTACGACTTTGCATTCCAAGCGGACAGCACATTTACCGATGACAGCGTTCTGATCGCCGCGGTCTGTCGGGCGATTCTCAATCAGCCGACTGACATTTCAAGATGGAAAATCCGTGCCCGTGCCCGTGAATATGCCGCGCAATATCGGCAGTTTTATTCGTATTTCCCGCATGCGGGATTCGGGAATCTGTTTGCGGCATGGGCGAAAAATCCGCATGCCGCAAACGGGCACAGCTACGGCAACGGCGCCTCCATGCGCGTCATTCCGATCGGCTATGCGTATGACACCTTAGAGCAGACCCTCTTGCAGGCAAAGGCAAGCTGTCTGCCGACGCACAGCCATCGTGAAGCCATCACGGGCGCGCAGGCGGTGTCTGCGGCGGTCTATCTGGCGCGTTGCGGTCACGGGAAAGAAGATATCCGTAGGTATTTGGAAAAGACCTTCCGATACGATCTTTCGCTTTCCCTGTCCGCAATTCGGGAGAATCACGTATTTGACAGCCGCGCCTCCTACAGTGTGCCGCCCGCTATCATTGCGTTTCTGGAATCGACCGATTACGAAAGCGCCGTCCGAAATGCCGTTTCGCTCGGCGGCGATGCGGACACCCAAGCGTGCATTGCGGGAGGTATCGCCGAAGCATTTTACCGCACAATTCCCGAGCGCATCAGGCGCTTCTGCTACGGGAAAATTGACAGCACCGTGAAGTCGGTCGTTCGGGAATTCAACCAAAAATATACTGTAAACACACTGCAAAATGACGGAAAAGGAGAACAACGATGATTTTTTTGCAATCGTTTCACATGCTCTCAAGAAAAGAGGACGAGGACTTTTTCAACACGCAATCCCCCACCTTCAAGGAAAAAACGCAAGGCACCTACTATTCCACATATTATCCGTTTGTGATGTTCCGTGAGCGAAATCTGCCCGATTTTGAATTCAGCGACATTACGGTTTTTTACGGCAACAACGGCAGCGGAAAAAGCACCATATTAAATATCATTGCGGAAAGGCTCGGACTGGAACGGGGAACGGCATACAACCGCAGTGATTTTTTTGACGATTATGTGGAATTGTGTCGGTACCGGCTTGCCGAGCCGATACCGCGGACGAGCAGAATTATCGCAAGCGACGATGTATTTGATCAGGTGCTTGACATTCGCCGTCTGAACGAAGGTATTGACGACAGAAAAGCCAATTTGATTGCGGATTATGTGCGCGAACGAGGAAATCCCGAGCAGGAGCCGAACCGTTTGCGAGGTCTGGACGATTATGAGCGTTGGAAGGCGGTTTCCGATGCGAGAAGCAAGAAAACAACGCAGTCGCACTATCTGCGCTCAAGAGTGATGCGCAATGTGCAGGAGCGCTCCAACGGGGAAAGCGCGCTTGCATTTTTCGTCGATTCCATTGCGGACGATACGCTGTATCTGCTGGACGAGCCGGAAAACAGTCTTTCACCGTCCAATCAGATCCAACTGAAATACTTCATTGAGGACTGCGTCCGCAATCACGGGTGTCAGTTTGTGATCTCCACGCATTCTCCGTTTTTGCTGTCCCTGCGGCGGGCAAAAATATACGATCTTGATTCGACTCCCGTCCGAACCCGACGCTGGACTGAGTTGGAGGGTGTGCGTACCTATTTCGATTTCTTCAAGGAACATATGGACGAGTTTGACGGCTGAGTCGAGGCGGTTTTGCATTCTTTCGCAAAGGTGCCTTGATTCTGTTTGTACAATGGATAAAGGGCGGGCGACCACCGGTCGCCACTACAACGCACATAGCAAACAGGTCGCAAAAAACGGGTGAATTTCGGAAGTGAAAGGAACGTATTTTTGCAAATCTGCGCGTCATCTCTATGCGCAAATTTCATCTTACTTTTGTAGTACCACATTTAGGCAGAATTATCAAGTAATAACAGCATTTTATCGTACCATGCGAACGCACGGACAGGGCGGCGGTTTTTCTGCAAAACCGCCGCCCTGCTCAAATCTGTATTCTCTGATTATAATACTCTGCTTTTTTACCGTGCGCGTGGGATCAATAGAGATTTTGAATGGTGAAGGTCACGGTGTCGCTGTACGTGCCTGCATACACGGGGTTGTTTGCCGTGATGTGGAGCGTGGCGCTCTGCTGACCCACCTGTGTATCAAACAGGGCTGCCAAGGGACGCTCTGCGGTGATCTCCTGTTCGCCCACGAATACCTGATACGGGAGCTGATACGGATTGGAGGCGCTTGCCTTCGTGACATCCATGGTGAAATCGCTTTCAAGAGAGATGCCGATGGCGGTGTTCTGTGTGAGACGGACATCGTCCGCCGTGATGGTCAGGTCGTTTTCATAGGTCACGGTGCCGTCCTGCGCGGTCTGCTTCTCCGGTGTGATGGTTGCGGGGATGGTCACGGTGTAGGTGGGATCGACCTGAAAGGTCACCTGCGTGTTGCCGGCTTTGGGGTCGCTGTCCCCGCGGATGTCGGCGGCGTAAACGGTTGCCGTTGCCGCCGGTGCAAGGCAAACGGCGAGCAGAACTGCAATGGTCTTTTTCATGATGGTTTCTCCTTTTATATCAATTATTTCAGTGCCGATTCTACGGAAACGGTAAAGGTGACGGTGCCCGTGTAGGAGCCTGCGTATTTTGCCGCTTCGGCGGCGGTGAATTTCAGCGTTGTTGCGCCTCGGTCGGCATTTGCCGGGTCAACCGAAAGGACGGTGTCGGAAACGGCGTAGGTCTTTGTGTCATCGGACACGGTGTAGGCGATGACGGCGCCCTCCTGCGTTTTCAGGGTGAAGGCGTTGTTGTCGCCGTCGGTCGCGGTCAGCTTCACCGTGACCTGCTTGCCCATGTCGACCACCACGTTTTCCGCCGAAACGGTCACGCTTTCGCCGAGGGTCACCTTTGCGGGAATGGTGACCGTGTAGGTGGGAGCCACCGAATAGGTGACGGATGTCCCCTCATAATAGCCCTCGATGCCGCAGATTTGACAGATGCCGTTGACAAAGGTGTGGTTGCAGTCGCCGTTGCCGTTTTCGGCGGCTTCGGCAAATGCCGTGACCGTCAGTGTCAGAAGCAGAAGGGCGGCGCATACTGCGCAAAGAATCTTTTTCGTGTTCATGCGGTTGCCTCCTTGACTGCTACGGTAAAGTTGACCGTTCCGCTGTTGATCGTGATACTGCCGCAACTGAACTGATCCCACGGACCGCCGATAGCGGCTTTGCCGTCCGACGTGCCGATGGCGTTGAGCACGTTTGCGCGGTCGTCCGCCGTTTCGCCCTCGATGCTGACCGACGCACTGCCCTCCACGCCGATGGGAACGGCTTCTCCATCCCCACCGCCGCGCGTGATGGTGTTTGTTCCGCTGACCGTGAGGGTCACGCGGCTGTCGTTGCACAGCTTGATGCCGTAGGTGTTTGCCTGCGTCATGTTCAGGTTGCGCAGGATCACGGTGTGGGTGCCTCCCGTGACCGTGACGCGACCCATGCCGCTTCCCGTCAGCAGATAGTCCCCGCTGTACGGCACGGTGACGCCGCCCTGTGTGTATCCGCTGTCGGAGAGGGTGATGTCTCCCTGCGCGATATCCAGCGTTACATAAGGTCCGTCCGCCGAGAACGGGACGGCGCAGAGCAGAAACAGGATCATGACGGCGCACAAATACAGGACAAGCCGTTTGCGCTTCTTCTTGGTGATGCCGTCTCCTTTATTTCACGATCAGGACAGTTTCCACATTCGCGCCGTTCATGGGCGTCTGATCTGCCGTGGAATAGGTGGTGATCTTTATGGTGGCGTTGTACTCTCCCGCAGACAGCGGTCTTGCCAGCGAAATACTTGTGATCGCCTGACCGGACGGTACCAATTTGGAGGTGTACAGGCTTTCGCCGCTGTCACGGAGCACCAGCTCGAACACAAAATAGCAGGGGTTGCCCTCGGGATTCAGCAGTGCCACCGTGACGTCCTTTCGGTCGGCGGGCAGGGTGATGGACGGATATCCCGGGATCTTGATGCCAACGCTTTCTCCACCCTTGTCCTCGGGCTGTTGACCGTCCCATTTGCCTGCGTCCGGATCGATCTCCATTTGCGACCCGTTGCCGGATGTGCCCGGGGTCACGGGCTTATCGCTGAACCAACGGCTCCAGTTCATGCCGACGGTCAGCGCGCCCGCCAGCAACAGCAAAAGGAGGATCAGCGCTATGACGATGTGCTTCTTCTTTATCACGATCCCGTTGTTTTCACTCATGTTTCTATCTCCTGCATATGATCTTCGGTTCCGAATTACAGTATAACGAATGCAGTCCGAAAAATCAGCAGTGCGGGAACGAATGACGGTATAGACGCACGAAATGAAGAATTTGTGCAAAAAAAGGAAACCGCGTACTTGACGCGTCGCGGGAAAATCGGTATAATCAAAGAGAAAGAAGCCGAAATGAGATGCGCATCCGTGAAGCAGAGCGAAAAAGAGTGTATCCGCCTGACCCATGAGGTCCTGAGCAGCTACTGGCAACGGGACAGCGAATTTGTGCTGAATTACTGTGCTGACGACGTTGTGTGGATCGGTTGTCTGCAGGAGCAATTTCAGGTGGGCATTGACGGTACGTGCGCTGATCTCGAGCGGTGTGCCAAGGAAATTCAGCTCTGCCATCTGATCGATGCCGAATATCATGCCGTCGCCGCGGATTCCAAAATCTGTGCGGTGACGGGCAGATACCTCACGACCACCGACGGTACTGCGGATTTCTTTTTGCAGGTGCAACAGAGGTGCTCCTTCGTTTGGGAAAAGTCCGACGGCGGATGGAGGATCAAGCACCTGCACGTTTCCAATCCCATGGGCGAATTGAAAATCGCCGAGGATGAGGCGTTTCCCAGCACCATGGGAAAAATGGCGCATCGGTACATGTTGAAGCATGACAAGCGCGCGGGAAACAGCGGGACGCTGACCGTACACGGGGACGGCGGTTCACTGCGCTTTTTCCGCTTTTCCGAGATTCTGTTTGTTTCCGCTCTGGGAAAGGATTCGGTCATTAACACCCTGCACGACGAGGTCTTTGTCAAAACAAGCATCACCGAAATTGCAAAGCAGGCAAAGGACGCGCTTCTGTCCGTGCATCGGAGCTATCTGGTCAATCCCGAATATGTTTCCGCCATGGAACGGTATTTCCTCGTCATGACGAACGGGCAAAGGCTTCCCGTTCCCGCAAAGCGCTTCAATGCCCTGCGGGATGAGATGATGAAACGGCACTCGTCGGATTGACCGTCCGAATTATTACATACAACAAAAAAGCGGCGCCGCCGGGGTTGGGTTTCCCTCGGCGGTGCCGTTTTTTTGATATTACGTTTGCTTGTGTGTAACCGACGGCGGCTCAGAACACAAGCTGGATCAGGAGCATGTAGCACACCGTGCCGCCCGCGATGGAAAGGAGCATCTTCCTCTGCCAGACGTGGAGACCGACGGTCACGGCGATGGCGATCAGCTCCGGCAGTCCGTAGCTGTACTGCGGAAGCGATACGTTTTTCAGGCAGTATATCACGAGCGTGCCGAAGATGGCGCCGGGGAGCACCCGCCCCAAATACTGAATGTATTTCGGCGCGGGACGATCCTCGCGGAACACCAAAAAGGGCAGAAAGCGGGTCAGCATGGTGCCGAGGGCGCACATGGCGACCATGATGATCTGTTGGACGAGAGTCATTGACGGTCACCCGCCTTTCTCTCCATGGGACGGCGCAGTGCCGTGAGCAGAACCAGAATGCAGATCATGGTCGGGATCAGAAAATTGTCCGCGCCGAAGATCACCAGACACCCCACGCTTGCCGCAAAACCGATCCATGCGCTGATATGATGCTTTTCCCGTAGCCATTGGTCGGTGAAAATGGTGACGAACATGGCGGTCATCACAAGGTCCAGTCCCGTTGTGTCAAAGTGGATGAAGTTGCCGAGCAACCCGCCGATGGCGGCGCCGCTCACCCAGTACAGTTGATTTAGGAGGGTCACGAAAAAGTAAAACCAGCCCCGATCCACATCGGGCGGGAGCTGTGCGGAATAGTTGACGCTGAAGGTCTCGTCGCACATGCCGTAGATCAGATAAAACCGCTTCCAGCCCAAGCCCGCATAATTTGTCCAGCATGGAGATGCCGTAAAACAGATGCCGCGCCTGGATCATCAGGGACATGAGAAATGCCTGCAGAGGCGCAAAGGGCGACAGGAGCATGCTCACCGCCACAAATTCCAGACTTCCGCCGTAGATCGTCAGACTCATGAGTGTGGGATACAAAAAGCCGAAGCCCGAAACATGCATGTATATGCCGTATGCAAACGCCAAAAACCAAAATCCCGCGAAGATCGGGACGGTGTAGGGAAAGGCGTGGCGAAATGCCTTTGCGATCTTTTTTCTTTCCATTTGCGCAGTTTTCCTGTGTGGGGGTAGAATTGTCGGCGTTCCTGACAACGACATTATACGACAGCCGCGGGGCGCTTGTCAATGGCAGAAATCACGGTTTGCGGCGCCGTTGCGGCGCGCTCTCTTGTTACCTTTTGCGGCTGTTTTGCATAAGTGTCCGACGGTCGGCACCTGTCGCGGAAAAATCAAAACGGACGGCTTGCATTTGCAGACCCCAAAGCGGCGCATTTCCGTCGACCGACCGTGCCTGCGGCATCGCTTCGGCATTTGCACATTTCTTGACAAAATGGCATTTTTCACTTGACATTCGCCCGAAACTGTGATATAATAACTGACGCTGATTGTGAAACGCAGTCGGCAAAACCACATTGCATATCGCAATTTCGGGGTGTGGCACAGCTTGGTAGTGCGCTTGGTTCGGGACCAAGAGGCCCCGGGTTCAAATCCCGGCACTCCGACCATATCGAGTATTCATAAGGGATTTGGCTTTATGAATACTCGATTTTTTATTCTGATACGGTTTTATGTACGGAGCAGGTTTTCGCCTGCTCCTTTTTCGTATTTATGCTGTTTTCGGCTCGGTTAAATACGTGGTCGCGACACCTTTT
>CABUHM010000031.1:0-10133 GCA_902491355.1 uncultured Eubacteriales bacterium | reverse complement strand
CTGCCCGCCTGCCGCACGGACGCAGTCAGCGCTGAACAGCTTTGCCGCGTGCTCTACCGTCTGATTCATCAGTAAAAAAACAGAAAACATAATATATTGTAGGAGGAAATCATATGCTTCGTAAATTTACATCCAGAAAATTCATTCTTGCCGTAGCTTCCGTCATCGCAGGAGTTTGCGCCATGTTCGGCTTGGAGGACCTTGCCGCACAGCTCACGGGCGCGGTCACGGCACTTTGCTCCGCTATCGCCTACATTATGAGTGAGAGCGCGGTGGACAGAGAGGCTCTGATCGGGAAGTGGGTGGACAGCGATGTCAAAACCGAAAGCACGAAGATCGCCGACGATGACCTCGCAACAAAAAATTGAGGTGACACGCGAGGTCTGCGACCTGAAAACCGAACGCATTCAGGATGCGCTGGAGCGGGATAAGGAGCGTCTGGACAAGCACTCCGAAATGCTGGATACCATTTCCCAGTGCAATGTAACTCTGACCCAGCTTCTCAAAAATCACGAATCCCGTCTGGCGGATCACCACACCCGTCTGGATTCTCTGGAGAGACGTCCGGGAAGTCTGTGGGATCGGCTCCTCGGCGCGTTCATTTCGGCGGCGGTCGCGGCGCTCGTAGCGTTCCTCACCGCTTGAAGGAGACGGTGAGATCGACCTCGAGGGAAACGACCTTGCCCAACACGGTCAGCGTACCGTCATGAAGTTCACGCTCCGTGACGGTACGGGGATTTGCCGAAGGATGCAGGGCATGCAGTACGATCCCGCCGCGGAAGCCGGTTATGCGCCGACATACGATCTGTCCGTCGCGGAAGCGAACCGCCACGTAATCCCCGTCGCATGTCGGTGCACCGGGAAGATAGCATGCACGGTCGCCCGGATACATACGCGGCTCCATTTCGTGTCCCGTGATGAGGAAGGTGGTTTCCTCTACGGTGCCGAACGGTTGCTCGACGGTGATGCCGGTCAGATCGTCGTTGTCACAGCAAAGCAGATGGGAAAGTGCCGAGAGCTTGTCCCCGCGGGGACAAGTGATTTCTCCGCTTTCCCAACGCATAGCGGTGGCGCGGCTGACACTGCACGCACGTGCAACGTCTGCCAGCGATAGTCCGCTTCGGATGCGGCGGAGCTTCAAATTTTCGGAAAATGTCATATTGCGACCTGCTTTCTCATATTTTCATCTTCTTGTTTGGACATTCATCGACAAACATTGACAGGATTCCTCCGTCAATGAATGCTCGTTGAAGAATTTTGGTCGAAAGTTGACGAGCAAAACATTGTTCATCGTCTTGACATAATGTGTTTTTTTATGATAAAATACGTCAAAGCGTTTCGGAAATGCAACAAAAGTAACAAAATAGCAACCGCATCGGCCGTGCGGTACGTTTAGGAAAGGACAAAAATGGAACTTAAGGAATTGCACTCACTCAGGATATTTTTGGAAGCAATTCAGCGGGAAAACAAATTCCTGCGAATTGCGCTGGCATGCTCCATCGGGGACGGGATACTGATATTGCCTGACAGTGTAGTTTTTGAACCGCGATTCTCTGTATCGCAGTCAGGTAACGGGGTTTCTGTTTCTGTTGTAGAGGGCTGCGGTATCGGGTAGCCGGGGCAAGCTGGCAGATATCCGACATAGGATTATATGCGTCAATTTGTCATCTTAGAACCGATTACCGCAAAAAATCTGATAATTGCATATTCACAGTTTTGTTGCGGAGGTGGGTAATATGCGTGTGGATGACCGCGAAGCCGTGCCGCCGTCGGTGATTCGTCTCTGCGGCGGATTGCTTTCGACCTTCGGCGATTCGCTTCTTCCGAAATCACTTTGCGCAGTTGTAAAAAATACACGAAATAGCTTTTTGCTGGTGCCGAAGCTGACAGAGTTTCGCGCTCCGTGCCGACAGGCGATATTAAATGCCGTGGAGGAGACCCTGACCTCGCGGGTATCCTTTTACAGCGTGCAGAGACGCTGGGAGCTTCCCATCGATGAAGCAGGAAGGTTTGCAGACTTTCGCACATTGTATTGCCGGATCATGATGGAGGGTCTCCGCGCACAGGGCGGGGAAGTACGCACGCCTTGCGCTGTTCGGTAATAATGAGGAATTGCTTCGCAAACGCGCCCCATTTCAAGGAGCGGCCGGCAAAAACTGAAAATCCGGAGCTGTATCGGGTACACGTTTTGTACCCGGTACAGCTCCGGATTTTCGCTGTAGCTCAAATTCTTGTGATTTCACGTAGAAGATTGCGGCAAGATCATACCGCAAAAACATCGGGCGATGCCGCCGTGACGATACGTTCCCCTCAGTGTCTGTGCTTGAGGTTATATTCCGACTTGGGATTGATGAAATTCCGCCAATCGAGATCGCCGGCATCTAACGCGCGCACTAAAATCTCCGCCGTTGCGATGTTGGTGGCAACCGGTACATTGTGGATATCGCAGAGGCGCAGGAGCGCGTTGTCGTTCTCGTGCTCGGAGTAGTCGGGTGACGTACTGCGGAAGAACAGGAGCAGATCAATCTCGTCGTATGCGATGCGGGATGTGATCTGCTGTGTGCCGCCGTGGTCGCCGGTCAACAGACACTCAATTTGCAGTCCGGTCGCGTCCGAAATATATTTTCCGGTGATTCCGGTGGCACACAGATTGTGTTTGGATAATGCGCCGCAGTATGCAATACAGAACTGGGTCATCAATTCCTTTTTTTGATCGTCTGCTATGATTGCAATTTCCATGACAGCTTTCCTTTCTGAGATATCGTTATAATCTGACGGTTTTGCGTTCCGCACTGCCGAAGCCCGTGAACAGGGGCAATCTGACCGTGGGGCAGAGCAGTCTCTGCGTGATGTTTCGAATCGCCGTTGAGGCAGGAAGCGAGGGACTGCTGTCAAACAGTGCGCCGTGCTCCTGAAGCCGACCGAATTGCATGTCGTAGGGGATCACACCGAGAAGCGGCACGGTCGTCCGGTCGATGATCTCGGAGATGCCGGGGAGAAGTCCCTTCCGCACTGCCGCAAAATCAAAGTTGTTGATGATAAGTCGGCGGTCCGTGATGCCCGATTTCTGCAACTGCTCCGCAGTTTTCTCTGCGGCGCGGATGGAGGCGGGCTGGTGCGTGGAGATCACAAGCGCCGCGTCTGCTGCCGCACTTGCGAGGGAATAGGGAAGTCCGTTGTCACCCGGCGTATCCAAAAAGATGTAGTCCGCGTGAAAGCACTCCTGCATTTCGTACACGGCACGGCGGAATTGCTCGGGCGTTACGGTGTCGCGGAGGTTGTACGGCGCGGCTAAGAAGAAAAGCTCCTTTGCGCGCTCGTCCTGCACCGCTGCTTTTTTCGGCGGGATGCGTCCCGTGACTACATCGCAGACATCGTAAACGACCTTGTCCTCCAGACCGAAAATGAGATCTAAGCACCGCATGTTCAGATCGCAGTCGATGCACAGGACCGTTTTGCCCGTCTGTGCCACCGATAAGGAAAGATTCGCCGTGATGGTGGATTTTCCCACGCCGCCCTTGAACGAAGTGACCATAATGATTTTGGGATGTGCCGTATGTATCACCTCCGCACCCATGAACTCACAGAGATATTATAGCAAAGAAACGTGGAAAAGTCAATGAGTACAGTCAAACAAATCGCAACGATGTTTTTCGGCATTTATGCCCGAAGCGCGGTTACCCGAAAAAAGGAGGCGGAGATTACTCCACCACAACGCCCTTTTTGAGGATAATGTTGGCATAGAGGGCAGTCTCGCCGGTCATGACGACGGCGTAGCAGTCCTTTGCGCGCTCATAGAAGGCAAAGCGTTCGATCTGCTCCAACTCTGCCTGCGTGTAGGGACGGGTCAGGGAACGGAAGGTGTCCCAAATGGGCGTTTCCACCGTGTCGCCGGGCACCTTCTGCATGATGTAAACGGGGGACGCGTAGGTGTCGAGGGGCATCAGTTTGAGGATGGCGGCAAGGACGTCGGGAACCGTGTGACCGTCGCAACGAACCAGACGCTGTGCGATGCGTGCTCCGGGGAAATTGCCGTCTGCGATGCAGATCTCGTCTCCGTGTCCCATTTCCATCAATATTTTAAGGAGATCGGGTGAGATAATGGAAGGAATGCCTTTTAACATGGGAAAAACCTCATTTTTCTGTAAATTGCAACGTGCGCACGGCGGCGCACGGTGTCATTTATATTGTAGCATATTTTCAGCTTTTGTCAAGTGCGGCTCGAAAAGGGACAAATTGTCGAAATACACAAATATCGGTTGCAAGGATTGGAAATTTCAACAAATCGGTGCAACATGCCGCTCCGTTTTCGGAAATTGTATTGACTACCGTTTTTCGGTGTGTTATAATGAATCGCATTAGTATGATGGTCTACCGGTGCAGTTTCCGAATGCGGCGCATGCGGAACGCAGGGGGAAGCCGTCAGGCATATCTTGTTAGTTTAGGAGATTTCCCATGAAAAAGTTCCTCCGTATTTTTGCAGTGCTTCTGTGCTGTGCCCTTTTGGTTCCCGTGGGCATTAACACAGCGGTTTCTTCCGATGCTGCCGACGGCGATGCTTACTACATAGCCACCAACGGCGACGATTCGGCAGACGGCTCGTCCTCGCACCCGTTTGCCACTATCTCGGGCGCGCAGAAGGCGATCCGATCCAGAATTGCGTCCGGTGATCTTCCTAAGGGCGGTATCACCGTTTACATACGCGGCGGCATTTACAGCCAGACCGAGCAGATCGTGTTTAATGCGGAAGACAGCGGCACGGACGAGTGCCCCATCACATGGAGAAACGAAGGCTCGGACGAAGTGATCTTGACGGGCGGTGTCCGCGTAAAAGGCTCCGATTTCACCGATGCTTCCTCTGAGGCAAAGGCGCGCCTGCTCGATCAGGATGCCGCAAAGAGCCTCAAGCAGCTCAGCCTTTCCAAGGTCGGCGCATCCTCTAATCCCCGTGTCTACTTCGGCGATACGGTGGGCTTCATTGCACGTGTCCCCAACGATGATTTCTACCAGATATTCTCCAACGAGGCTCTCCGCGAGTTGCCGGACAGCGACTGCGCCGAGAGATGGTCCTCTTATGAGGGTGTGCGAATCCGCGGCTATCTGGAGATCGACTACTTCATCTCCGAAGGCAACGTCGTGGGACTGGATAAGAACGCCGGCACCGTAAAGGTGGATCAGAACGTGTCCGGTCTTGCACATTATTACTACTATAATATAATGGATGAAATGGATGCCCCCGGTGAGTATTATGTGGACGGCGACACCCTTTACGTCATTCCGACCGACAACTTCAGCACCTGCGACATTACACTCTCCGGTCTGAGCGGACAGTCCCCCTTCAACGAGAAAGAGGAAGGCGCGCTCTTCATCGGTAAAGACGTGCATAACCTGACCTTCCGCGGACTGACCGTGGAAGGCACGCAGATCGGCGCGTTCAGTTTCGACGACTGCAACAGCATCACCATCGACAGCTGTGTGATCCGCAACCTCGACAGCTATGCAGTATACCTGCACGGCTTCAATAACCGCGTGATCAATAACCACATGTACAATCTGGGCACGTACGGCATCAACATCGGCGGCTCGGATAAGGCGAACATAGTGCCCGGCAACAACCTCATCGATAACAACCACATTCACGATTTCTCTCTTCTCGGCGGCACATATGCCGGCGCGGTGAACTTTGCGGAAACCTGGGACTACGGCGTTACCGTTTCCCATAACGTTATCCACGGCACCAAGCACGTTGCCATCAGCGGCGGCTACAGTGACTGCGTGGTGGAATACAACGTGATCTACGACGTCTGCCGCGAGGCAAGCGACGCAGGCGCGATTTACACCGGACGTTACGAGGCACAGGAGCAGATTTACCGCTACAACCTCATTTATGATGTGAAGAACGTGTACGGCTTTGGCTCTCCGAACGGCATCTACGTGGACGACGGCGGCGGATATAAGATCGCCTACGGTAACATCTTCTATAATATCGGCGGCGCTTGCTTTGCAATGAGCGGCGGTCCCAACAACCAGATCTATAATAACATTATGATTAAGTCGGGCTGCGGTGTGACGTATGACTCCCGTCAGTACGCAGGCAACAATCAGGAGCAGTACGCAAACTATGCGGACGGTCTGATTTGGAAATGCATGTTGGCTGCACCCGGCTTCCGCACCCGCAACTGGATGATGCGGTATCCGCGCGTCACGCTGGTGGATATTTCCAACGTGAGAATTTCCGGAAGCCGCTGGGCGCTCGGCTCTTTCGGTCTTGTCCCGGTCCGCGGAAACCTATTTGCCGGCTGCAAGTCCAGCGTATCCACGCAGGGTGTGGTGAAGCAGATGCTCTCTTTGCGCGATAATCTCTATTACGGCGAAGCCGCAAAGATCGGCGTGAACGGATTTGACGATCTGGAAGCACTGGTCGCGGACGGTTCCGCAATTTACAAACAAATTACCGGTTTTGAAAAGATCGATTTCAGTTCGATCGGTTTGCGTAAATAATTATTCCGAGGCAGCCGATGTTCAGTCGGCTGCCTTATTGGGATTTTACTGTATGGTGACAGCATGAATACAAAAACGATTTATCTTCATCCCGACGGACGTCGGGGTGCCAAGGGCACAAAAGGCGATCCTGTTTCGACCCTCGGCGAGGCGATCGAACGGATCAGAACACTTCGAGCGGGGAAGGCTGATGCGTCGGCTCCCGTGCGCGCGGTGCTGTGTGACGGTATTTACCCCGTGACCGAAAGCGCCGTGATGGACGCCCGCGATTCGGGCATTGTTTGGTGTGCGGACAAGGGCGCGCATCCGCTGATCTGCGGCGGCGTGTTCCTCAACCGTGCGGATTTCCGTCCCGCCGACCCTTCGTTTTGCAGTCAACTGCGGAATACGCCTGCCGCACCGATCCTGCAATTCGATCTGAACGCCGCGCATGTCGATTTCTGGCATGATATGAAAACCGATAACGGCACGCGCTATGCCGAATTGTATGTCGGCGAAGCCAGATACGATCTGCCGGCCTATCCCAAGCAGAATTTTCTCAAATTTGAAACGGCGAACCGTAAGTCGGAAACTGCGTTCCGCGAGACCGACCCCGTACCCCTTTCGTGGGGCGACGTACCCGGTATGCGGGCATTCGGATATATGGAAGCCGACTATTTCTCGGTGGACGTTGCCGTGACTGTTGCCGCCGACGGCACGGTGGAATTGCGCCATAATTTCAGCGACGGACGCTCCTACCGCTACTACAATGTTCCGCAGGAGCTTTGCACCAAGGGTGAATATTATATCGATCGGGAGCGCGGCATTCTCTACGTCTGCCCCACCGACGATTTTGATACTGCACCCATCATGCTTTCGCAGTTCGAGGGCCCCATCCTCCGTGCCGAGGGCATTTCCGATGTCCGCTTCGAGGGACTGCATTTTGCGGGCGTGCGCGGGGAAGCGCTGAACATCGCAGGCGACCGCATCACCTTCAATGCCTGCCGCTTTACACGGATCGGTAATTCGGTGATGCACCTCAACGGTATGGAGAACCGCGTCCTGTTCTGTGAGGCGTGCGCCATCGGCGGCGCGGGCTTTATCATCAGCGGCGGCGACTGCGAAAACCTCCGCAATGCCAATACGCTGGTGGACTCCAATCATATTCATCATTTTGCGCTCAACGGCTCTACCTATCAGGCGGCAATTTCGGCGGAGGGCGGTATGGGACACACCTTCTCCCATAACCATATCCACCACTCCATTCATAACGCGATCAACGGCTACTGCCCCGATCTTTTGGTGGAGTATAACCTCATTCACGATGTGTGCCGCGAGGCGCACGATGCGGGCGCGATCTACACGGGCAGATGGCATTCCCGCAACACGGTCTATCGCTATAATCTCATCTATAATAATGTAAACATCAATAACCTCGGCGTGCCGTTCGGCATTTATAACGACGACAGCGGCGCCGGCAAGGCGATCTACGGCAACATTCTCTGCGGCGTTGCAGGCTACGGCATCATGGTGGGCGCGGGCAACAATAATCAGATCTATAATAATCTGATCATCAAGACGCTTGTCTCAATCAATGATGACGAGCGCAGTTATTACGGCAACTTCCAGGAGAGCATGTGCCGCTTCCCGGGCGGTTTCTTCTTCTATGAACAGATCCATTTCCCGTCATATGCCACACAGGCATGGAATGTGCGCTACGCCGATTCTACCCTGCTCAAATACACCAACGTGGAGGATTGGGAGGATCGATGGATGCCGGTCGCGGCGGGCAGAACCGTGATCCGCGGCAATTGCCTTGTCGGATCGGGTCCCGTTCAGGTTTCTCCCTGCACTGCAAAATTCTCCGTGGTGCGCGACAATATGTCCTATGACAGCGCGGAGGCGGCGGGCATTGCGGATGTTGAGCATCTTGATTTCCGTCTGCTTCCCGATTCCCCCGTATACCGCGATATACCGTTCTGGCAGGATATCCCCGTGGATCGGATCGGACCACGTAAACGTAATCAAGCGTGAATCACGCGTTATTCAGAAAGGAAAAATGCATGAAAACAGGTAAGAGACTATTGAGCCTCCTGTGTGCTTCGATCATAATGCTGTCCAGTGTGTTTGCCATCGCGCCGATTGCGAACGCAGACCTCGGCGGTACGGTGTTCGTGTCGACGGACGGCAATGACCAAACGGGCGACGGCTCCGAGCAGGCGCCGTTTGCTTCGGTTGCAAAAGCATGGAACGCTCTGAAGAAAGCAAAAGAGAGCGGCAAGCTCCGTGAGGGGCTGACCACCGTGTATCTGCGCGGCGGACGCTACGAATTGAGCGAATCGATCCTGCTGGGCGAGGGTATGTCCGATGAGACCCATCAGATCGAATTCGCTGCATACAAGGACGAGACCGTGACCCTAAGCGGCGGTAAAACGGTGGAATATTCCGCATTTACTCCGGTTGCGGGCGATGCCATGGCAAGCCGATTTGACGCTTCGGTACGCGATCGGATCCTGGTATGTGACCTCGCCGCGCTCGGTATCACAGGGTACGACGGCGTGAACAGCGGCAAGGACGATGTGATCGAGATTTCCGTGGATCGCACGCTCCTCACCCGCGGTCGCTACCCGAACGAAAGCGACGGATTTTTGAGATTCTCCGAATCGGAGACCGTCGAAAAGGTCAAGGGTCAACTTCGTTTTGATGACGGCGGCATTCTGGCAGGACTTGCCGATATCGAGACCGTCCGCATTTTCGGCTATCTGAACGCCGACTATTTTGCGGCTGACATTCAGCCTCTTGAGATCGGAGAGAATTACGTCAGCGTGAAGAGCGACCAAATGGGCGCCGACTCCAACTTCTATTACTACAATTCTCCGGAGTTTGTGGACATTCCCGGCGAATACTTCATTGATGCAAAAACCGGGAAGCTGTATGTGTACCCCACCGAGGATTTCAGCACGGCTACGATTTCGGTTTCTCAGCTTTCCGATCCGCTCATTCATGTGGACGGTGCGGATTATCTTACCTTCCGCGGCTTGCACCTGACCTCGACCAAGAAGGACGGTGTTTTCCTCTACGGAGACCATCTGCATTTTGTTGAGAACCGGATGGATGCCATCGGCGGCACTGCCATTCGCGTGAATGGGGTTGGAAACCTCATTGAGAAGAACGATCTCGAGTACATCGGCGCGACGGGCATCGATTTCGGGGGCGGTAGCTTTGAGAAAGGCATCCCCTCCGATTCCGTGGTCTATAACAATAAGATCCTTCGCTATGCCCGCCACGGCTATACCTATAACGCCGGCGTCGGCATCAACGGCGACTCCTTCCAACTTGTGGTGCGCAATAACGAGATCGGCGACAGCATTCATAACGCCATAGTGGGCGGGTGCTACGAAGGGCTTATCGAGTATAACTACATTCATGACGTTTGCTCGGAGGCAAGCGACGCGGGTGCGATCTATACGGGTAGCTGGAACTGCATGAACTATACCATTCGCTATAATTACATCCTGCGCACCGTAAACCGCTACTTCTTTGCGTTCCCCAGCGGTATCTATGTGGACGACGGCGGTTCCAATAAGCGCATCTACGGCAATATCGTGGATACCACGGGCGGCTTTGCGCTCCTCATCGGCGGCGGACATAAC
>CABUHM010000030.1:0-10251 GCA_902491355.1 uncultured Eubacteriales bacterium | reverse complement strand
CCGCCCCCCGCGCCCCCCGCGTCTCCCCGCGCATCCCTCGCAAAAATGTTTTTTTGCCGCAATCGGATAAAGCGCGCAAATGTGGGAATTCTATCAACAGAAGCGCATACACGGAATGCCGCAAAAACGGCAGACGCGCCGAAAAACAGGAGGAAGATAGATATGAAAAGAGCATTGGCGCTGTTTTTATTGATCGCGACCATGATCCTGTCCATGGGACTGGTATCGTGCAGCGGAAGCGGAGACGCACAAACGGGAGAGGTGTCGGTGTTTTACTACACATACGGCGACGCATACATTTCCAGCGTGCGTTCCGCCATGGATCAGCTTCTGCGGGACGCAGGACTGAAATTCCAGAATTACGACGGAAACTCCAACCAGACCACACAGACCGAACAAGTGTCCACGGCAATTACGAAAGGCTCGTCCCTTTTGATCGTGAATGTGGTGGATACCGGCTCGGACGACGCCGCACAGAACATTGTGGATCAGGCGAAGGCGAAGAACATTCCGGTCATTTTCTTCAACCGCTCGGTCAGCGAATCGGTGATCAAGAGCTATGACAAGTGCGCCTTTGTGGGTACCGACTATGAAATGGCGGGACACATGCAGGGCGAAATGATCGGCAAATACGTGGCGGACAACTACGAAAAGCTCGACCTGAACGGCGACGGCAAGATCAGCTATGTCATGTTCAAGGGGCAGGAGGGCAACATGGAAGCCATTGCCCGCACACGTTACGGCGTGGAGGATGCGGATCGCGTCCTGACCGAGGCAGGCAAGGAGGCGCTGACCTTCTACGACCCGTCCAACACCAACCACTATCTGGTGGACCAGAACGGACAGTGGTCGTCTGCCGCCGCCACCGACTATATGTCCACCATTCTGGCACAGTACAGCGAGGCGAACAATAATATGGTGGAATTGGTCATCGCCAACAATGACGAAATGGCACTGGGCGCCGTTTCCGCATTGCAAGCCGCCGGCTATAATAAGGAAGGCGGAAAGACCATCCCCGTGTTCGGCGTGGACGCGACCGTGGCGGCACAGAACGCCATCCGTGACGGCAGTATGGTGGGCACCATCAAGCAGGACGCCGACGGCATGGCAAAGACCATCGTCACCATCGGACAGAATTTCCTGAACCAAAAGAATACCTTTGAAGGGGTCACAGCCGAGGACGTTGTGGGCGACTGGCGCGTGAATATCCCGTACCACACCTACACCGGCGAGTAAGGCGAATCAAAAGGACACTTCGGACAATTGCCGACGGCAGTGCGGCGTTGTCCGGAACATATAGGCGGTAGAAAGCGGTAAAGAGCGGCAAAGGCGGTAAAAGCGATAAAACAGGAGACAAGATCGCATGGACAAGGAAAACAGGAACAATACGGAAAACGCGCAGAAGTCGGAAGCGGTACTGCTCCGCATGGAGAACATTCAAAAATCGTTCCCGGGCGTCAAGGCGCTGGATCGGGTCAATCTCACCGTGAAGGCGGGGACGGTGCACGCACTGATGGGCGAAAACGGCGCGGGAAAATCCACCCTCATGAAATGCCTGTTCGGCGTGTACCAGAAGGACGACGGACACATTTTTTTAGAGGGGAAGGAGGTCAGCTTCAAGAACTCCCGAGAGGCGCTGGAAAACGGGGTCGCCATGGTGCATCAGGAGCTGAATCAGGCGCTCAAGCGGACGGTGATGGATAACATGTGGCTGGGAAGATTTCCCTCGGTCGCACGCGGCATCCCCCTGACGAGCGAACGGAAAATGTACCGCGCCACGCAGGAGATATTCGAGCGTCTCGGCATCCGCGTCGACCCGAAAACCGTGATGAGCCGCATGCCGGTTTCTCAGCGGCAGATGGTGGAGATCGCAAAGGCGGTGTCCTACAATGCAAAGGTCATCGTGTTTGACGAGCCGACCTCCTCGCTGACCGAGGACGAGGTGGCGCATCTGTTCCGCATCATCCGCATGCTACGGGACGAGGGATGCGGCATCATCTATATTTCCCATAAAATGAAGGAAATTCTGGAAATTTCCGATGAGGTGACCATCATGCGCGACGGCAAATGGATCGCCACCGAGGACGCGCAAAAGCTGACCACCGACCGCATCATCCAGCTCATGGTGGGCAGAGAGTTGACCAATCTGTACCCGCCCAAGACCAATGAGGTGGGAGAACTGCTTTTGGACGTCCGCGATCTGAGCGGCACCTATTCCCGCCTGCGGGACGTGTCCTTTCAGGCGCATCGGGGCGAGATCATCGGGGTGGCGGGTCTGGACGGCTCGGGGCGCACCGAACTGCTCGAGACCCTGTTCGGCACGGCGACCCGACGCTCGGGAGAGCTGAGGCTCAACGGAAAGCTCATCAAAAATCGCAACGCCGGAGAAGCCATCCGCAACGGGTTTGCCCTGCTCACCGAAGAACGGCGGGGGACGGGCATCTTCGGCATCCTGAACATTCGGGACAACGCGACCATTTCCAGTTTGAAAAAGTACAAAACAGGTCCGTTTCTCAGCAACGCCAAATTGCGGCAGGCGACCGACTGGTGCATCCGCTCCATGCGCGTCAAAACGCCCGGGCAGGAAACCAAGATCCGCACACTGTCGGGCGGCAACCAGCAAAAGGTGATCTTGGGGCGGTGGCTTCTCACCGAGCCGACCGTCCTGCTTCTGGACGAGCCGACCCGCGGCATTGACGTGGGCGCAAAATACGAAATATATCAGCTCATTATCGAGCTTGCGCAAAAGGGAAAGACCGTGATCATGGTCTCTTCCGAAATGCCCGAGCTTTTGGGCGTTTGTGACAGGATCCTTGTGATGTCGGGCGGCAGGCTTGCCGGCGAGGTGGACGCCGCGCACACCACACAGGAAGAGATCATGGCGCTTGCCGCCAAATTTGCATAATCGGAGGAACGCACATGGCTTCTGCTTCATGGAACAAAAAAGGGCGCGCCTCTGCGTGGTGGATCGATTTTCGGTCTAAGCCCGCAGCAGACCGCCGCAGAATTGTCAGCGATTTCATCTTCAATAACGCGATGTATATTATCATCGCCATAGCCGTCATTTATATCGCGATCCGCGTACCCGCCTTTCTCTCAGTGTCGTCGATCATCAATATCATTTCCCTCACGGCGGCAAAGCTACCCATAGCGCTCGGCATCGGCGGCGCCATCGTGCTCACCGGTACCGATATTTCGGCGGGACGGTGTGTGGGTCTGACCGCCTGCATCTCGGCTTCTCTTCTGCAAATGGTCAATTACGCAAATAAGATCTTTCCCGATCTTCCCGTGTTTCCCCTATGGGCGGTACTGCTCATCGTCATGGCGGTGGGAGCGGTCATCGGCTTTGTCAACGGCTTTTTTGTGGCAAAATTCAAGCTCCATCCCTTCATTGTGACCCTTTCCACCCAGCTCATTGTTTTCGGTCTGGTGCTCATGTACCTCATGCTGGGCGGGAATAACGGACAGACCCTCTCCGGTCTGGATTCGTTGTACACCGACTTTGTGCGCGGCACACTCTTCAACGTGAGCGGCGTCGCCGTGCCCCGCTATGTCCTCTTCGCCCTCATCATCACGGGCATTATGTGGGTCATCTGGAACAAGACCCGCTTCGGTAAGAACATGTTTGCCGTCGGCTCCAACGAGGAGGCGGCAAATGTGTCGGGCGTGAACGTGTTCCGCACCATTGTGCTCGTGTTCGTGCTGGCGGGCATCATGTACGGCATTACGGGCTTCATCGAGGGCGCGCGCATCGCGTCCTGCTCCGCCAACACCGGTCTGAACTATGAGTCGGACGCCATCGCGGCGTGCGTCATCGGCGGCGTCTCCTTTGTCGGCGGTACGGGAAAAATCAGCGGCGTGGTGATCGGCGTTTTCCTGCTCCAGATCATTTTCGTGGGTCTGAACTTTCTTTCGGTCGACCCCAACATGCTGTATGTGATCAAGGGCTTGATCATCCTTGTGGCATGCGCCATCGACATGAGAAAATATCTCACGCACAAGTAAAGGAGGCGCGCGCATGGACACCGAATCCCTTGCATCGGCTCAGGCATCTGCGCCCGCCGTCCCGCGGCGCGGTGGACTGTACGCACGGGTGAAGCTGTCGCGCCGAGGGGCGAACCTCCTTGTCGCCGTCTCGGTGCTCCTGCTTGTCGCCGTCACGGCAGTCAGCATTGCGCACAACGGCTTTACCGTGACCTTTTGCTCAAACGGCGGGACAGACGTGGAAAGCGTCCGCGTGTATTACGCGCAGGATTTTCCCTTCCCCTCCCCGCCCGTCCGCGCGGGCTATCGCTTCGCGGGGTGGTTTCTCGACGCCGACTGCCGCACACCCTTTGACCCTTCGGCTTTTCCCGTCACGGACAGCACCACGCTGTACGCGGGCTGGGAGCCGCTTCCGTGAGAGGAGGTTCTTTGCTTGAACGACACCGCAAACGCAGAGCGTTATCAGGACATGAGCTACCGCCGATGCGGACGCAGCGGGCTTTGTCTCCCCGCCGTTTCCCTCGGACTGTGGCACAATTTCGGAGATACCGCGCCGTATGAAAATATGAAGGCGCTCTGCCGTGCCGCCTTTGACTGCGGCATCACGCACTTCGATCTGGCAAACAACTACGGGCCGCCGCCCGGGAGCGCCGAGCGCAATTTCGGACGTATCCTGCGCGACTGCTTTTCGTCCCACCGCGACGAGCTGATCGTCAGCACCAAGGCGGGCTACCCCATGTGGGACGGTCCTTACGGGGACGGCGGAAGCCGAAAGTATCTCATCGCAAGTCTGGACGCGAGCCTGCGCCGTCTGGGACTGGATTACGTGGACATCTTCTACCATCACCGTCCCGACCCGCAGACCCCGCCCGAAGAGACCATGGAGGCACTGGCGCAGATCGTATCCTCGGGAAAGGCGCTGTACGTGGGACTGTCCAACTATAACGGGGAGCAGGCGGAGCGCGCCGCATCGATTTTGCGTGAGCTTCACTGTCCGTTTGTGATCTGCCAGAATCGGTACTCGATATTAGACCGCACCGTGGAGAAAAACGGCTTGCTTCAAGCCGCACAGCGGCTCGGGCGGGGCATCATCGCCTTCAGCCCGCTGGCGCAGGGACTTCTGTCCGACCGCTATCTCGACGGCATCCCCGCCGACAGCCGCATCCGAACCGACGGACGCTTCTTAAAGGAGTCCGCCGTCACGCCCGAGCTTTTGGATCGCCTCCGCACGCTCTCGGTCATTGCGCAGAATCGCGGACAGACCTTGGCAGAAATGGCGCTTTCCTGGGTCCTGCGCGACGGTGCCGTGACCTCGGTGCTGGTGGGCGCGTCCAAGCCCGCACAGATCGCGGAGAATATCCGCGCCGTCAGCCGCACCGCCTTCACGCCCGACGAGCTGGCGCAGATCGACAAAGCGTAGCACATGTATAAAAGCACCTCTCCCGCGCTTGGGAGAGGTGCTTCTCGTTTTTATCGTGTCCGCGTCAGAGCGAGGCGAAAATGCGTGAGCCGCGTCCGCGGATCCACAGCCACAGACCGCCCGAAAGAATGAGACTGAGCAGGGCGACACAGCCCATATACGCCGTTGCCCCGATGTGCCAGCCGGTTACCGGATAAACTACCGCCAGCACCGCCACATAGAACATACCGCCGATCAGAGTGACCGCAACGCAGGCGCTCTGCTTGATGGGCGTGATCTCGTTTGTCCAGTTCAGGTTGGGCATCCTCAGCCCGAGGAACATACCAAACAGCGCGGAAAGCAGGACAAACGAAAGGGAAACTGCCGCCGTGAGAAGGAATTCCGCCACTGTAAACGGGAATACGACAACGGCACAGCACAGGCAGAAAATGACGGGCACACCCGTGAGGATGAGCTGTACGGCGAGTTTGGCGCAGATGACCTGTCGCGGCGTGACGGGAAGGGACTGCGACAGCCACAGGGTTTTTGCCTCAAGGGACACCGAGGGGGCGGTAATGTCATTCATGCATACCACAAAGCAGATTACGGCGGAAAGGAGCAGAGGCACGGCGCCCGAGCCTTGACCGAACGCTTCATCGAGCACACTCACAATGTCCCTGCCCTTCACCAAAAGCGCAATGCCTGCGGCAGGCAGGAACAGGGTTCCCATGCCGCAGTTGAGCATGTAGTTCGCATTGTTGAAAAAGCGTGAGAATTCCTTGGAAAGCAGTGCGGCACGCGTGCTTCTCCGTTCGCCGATCTGCGCCTTTCCCTTTTTCTTTTCGGACGCGCCCGTGGAGGTCGCGATCTTGAGAAAGCTACGGGAGATGAGGAAGCACATCAGCGCAAACAGGAGCAAAACCACGACGCTGACCGACAGAAGCGCGATAACATCCCCCGTCGCCATCCGTCCGAAGAGATACACGGGATACGCCGTCCCCTTGATCTTCCCGCCGTAAACCGAGGCATTGGCGATGAGATCCGAAATGACGGTCTGTGCACGGAAGTAGACAAAATAGTACAGGGCGAACAGCACGACCGAGATGATGACCGTGATGAAGCTCTTGCGCTTGAGACGGAGGCTGATCTTTGCCACGACCCATCCCAGCGCGCAGGACAGCGTGAGGACGAAGATCGAGATCATCACCACATACACAAGCGCGCCGACCACCGTACCCGCCGTAACAGACGCCGTGAAGGCGTAAACGACCACGGCGGACAGAGCCACGATGCCGGAATACATCAGTCCCATGAGATACACGCCCAGCAGACGCGCCGTCATAATGGTACGGACGGGAATGGGCATGGACAAAAGCAGATCGTTATCCTTGGCAAGATACAGACCCGCATAGGTATTGAACACACTGCCGAACGCGCCGAACAGGACGGCAAGCAGACCCATGATGGCAAAATAGAGCCAATCCATTCCCACCGCAGTCAGCGGCGCGCACAGCACATAGGCAAGATATCCGAATATGCCGCCGAGCACCCCGACGATCAGCACCGCAAACAGTACGATGTACAGTGCGGTGGCAAGACGGGAACGCGCCCGATTCTTCTTCGCATCGTAATAATAACTGCGAAAGATCTCGGTCATCTGCTTTTTTAAGAGAACCTTTAACATGATTCTCCCTCCAACTCCAGAAATACCTGCTCCAGAGAATCGTCACCCTTGACCTCCTCCATGGTGCCCGAGCGGACAAGACATCCGTCCTTGATAATGGCGACCTTGTCGCACAGCTTTTCCGCGACCTCCAGCACATGGGTGGAGAAGAAGATAGCCCCGCCGTTATCGCACATGTCGCGCATCATCCCCTTGAGACGGTGGGACGCCTTAGGGTCAAGCCCCACAAACGGCTCATCCATCAGAATGAGCCTGGGCGCATGGAGCCACGCGGCGATGATCGCCAGCTTCTGCTTCATACCGTGGGAATATGCCGCAATCGACTGCGACAGATCGTCCTCCAGCTCATATTCCGACGCATACCGATGGATGCGCTCCCGACGGGCATCGGCATCCACGCCGAAGATATCGGCAATAAAGTTCAGATACTTCATACCGGTCATGAAGTCGTACAGATCGGGGTTATCGGGAATGTAGGCGATCTCGCGCTTGCAGGCAAGCGGATCGTCCGCCAGGGATTTTCCGTTGATGCGGATGGTGCCGCGGTCGAATTGCAGAATGCCCGCAATCGATTTGAGCGTGGTGGTTTTTCCCGCGCCGTTATGACCGATGAAGCCGTAAATTTCGCCGGGACGGATGTACAGGTTAAGATCGTCAACCGCCTTTTTGTCTCCGTAGGTCTTAGTCAGATGTTCGATTTGAAGCATGTCGTTCTCCTCTTGGTTATTGTTGGCTATTGTTCGTTATTGTTCAATGAAGCGGACGGTCAGCGCGCCGATGCCGCCGTCGATTTCCACTTCGGTCTCGCCGTTTCCGTACTGCGCGCCGTCCGCCAAAGAATTGCCGTCAAGGGTCGCACTTCCCGGTCCGCGGTCGAGGGAAATGCGGTAATCATCCCGCGTGCCGATCAGATTCAAACGGCATTCGCCCACGCCGTATTCCAGCTTGCACTTGCCGGTGAGACGGGCGGTGATCACCGCCTGACCCACACCGAGGTCGATGTCGGCATCGTTCATTTCCCCGCCGCCGACGGTCAACTGTCCCGCACCGCTGTCAATCTCGACGCGTTTGCCCGCGTTCAGCGTTCCGATGCGTACCTCTCCCGCACC
Organism: uncultured Eubacteriales bacterium; assembly: GCA_902491355.1. Taxonomy (GTDB): domain Bacteria; phylum Bacillota; class Clostridia; order Oscillospirales; family CAG-272; genus UMGS2055. Next base: position 2,075 of record CABUHM010000030.1, on the reverse strand, counting down.
TAAATTCAGGGAAATATCATCGGCGGTGAGGGTATCCACGCTCACCCGTCCCGCACCGGTTTCGAGCTTGACATTCACAAATTCGGCATCCTTCGGAAGCGTGAGCCGCACGGCGGCATGGCGGGAACCGAAGAAGTGCCAACGGCTCTCCTCCTGAATGATCAGCGTTCCGTTTTCGGTACGCACGGTCACGTCCTTGCTGTCACTCTCCACGCTGAGGCTGTCGCCCGTTGCCACGGTAAGCTCTGCGGCGCCGATGTCGATGTCGAGCGCGGTTATTTTTTCTTCAACATTATATGTTTGCATTTTTCCCGATGCCTCCCCTTTTCTGTCTCCGAACCAATAGGACACGCCTGCAACCGCGCCTGTGACCGCCGCAACAATGTAGACGATCAGAAATACGGCAAAAGCGATGGCGCAGTATTTAATGACTTTCTGTGCCGTCGTCATTGGATCTCCACCCCGCCGAACACGCCCGATGCGTTGATGTAAAGGGTAGGTGCATCGGGGTTATACTGACGCTTGGTCTTGTCGGATACGCCGCCGAAAACCGAGGTGGAATGCACCTTGACGTTCAGCCCCTCGGGCACATAGATCGTGATGCCGCCGAAGATTGCGGTCGCGTTGATCGCGCAGTCATGATTCACGATCGCGCCGTTCAGATTGCATTTGACACCGCCGAACACGGCGTTCAGCTCCGCGCCCTCAAACACCTCGCCGTTAAAATTCAGCTCCGCGCTCGAAAAGGTCGCCGTCCCGTTTTTCACGTCCGCGCCGTTTTGCTTCAGCTCGAATGCGATCCGACTGCTCCGGCGGAAAAAGAGGTTGCCGAAGATCAGCCGCAGACCGATCACGATGACAATAACGGGGATGAGCAACTTCCAAATCATGGAAAAATCCAGAATGTCCTGACAGCACAAAAGCAGGAACACGCCGATGCAGACGCCGATAAGACTGCCCCACTTATCGCTGTCGGTGATCAGACCCACCGCGCAGGGAACGATGATGAACAGCGTCCACCAGCCGTCAAAAAAAATGTCGATACCGATCAGCCCGAATGCGTTGAGCGCCAATATGACACCGATCGCCACAAGGACGATGCCCCACAGAATTCCGCTTAGTTTCTTCATAGTGCCCGTTTTCTCCGATCTCACTTGATTTGTCCGCGCGGCGCTATGACACAAGCCCTGCAAAATCTCGAGATCTGCTTTTGCCGTTCAATAAACACCTTGCGTTATACATCATGAATTATACATTATTCAACAGCGCCTGTCAAGGGCTTTTTCCCATGTTTTACGTTTTTTCTCTCCGCCGTATACCTCCCTTCTCCCGCGCCTTCTGCATTTTTACCGTCCGTCCGTGAAAAACGATGCAACAGACCGCCGGTCACAGTGCAGTTTGCGGCGCTTTTTTCTTGACAAAACGGCTCTGTCATGGTATGATAATAGAAATAATTTGCACGCAACAATGCAAAACGGGCAAGGAGCAGAAAAAGATGGACAAGTATCTGGTATCGGTTTCCTTTGTCGGTGCCCTTCTGGCACTGATCTTCGCCTTTGTCACCGCGCGCAGAGTCATGCACTTTGACCGCGGCAACGAAGAAATGATCCGCATTTCCGACTCGATACGGGACGGCGCCAATGCGTATCTGCGTCGTCAGTATACGGTAGTCGCCCTGTTTTTTGCCTGCATGTTCGTCATTCTTTCCGTGATGGCGGGTGTGGGGCTTCTTTCGTGGTTTGTACCGTTTGCCTTTCTTTCGGGCGGGTTCTTTTCGGGACTGAGCGGCTTTGTGGGCATGCGCATTGCCACCGCCGCCAACGTACGCACGGCGAATGCATGCCGCACCGGACTGAATCGGGGACTGCGCGTGGCGTTTTCCGCCGGAACCGTGATGGGCTTTACGGTAGTCGGACTGGGGCTTTTGGATCTTTCGGTCTGGTTCGCCCTCCTGCGCTTTGTATTCCGTCTGGATGCATCCGCGATCACGGGGAATATGCTGACCTTCGGCATGGGCGCTTCGTCCATGGCGCTGTTTGCCCGCGTGGGCGGCGGTATCTTTACCAAAGCCGCAG